>JAZQXK010000051.1:0-16279 GCA_045632785.1 Faecousia sp. | reverse complement strand
GCTGTTCGCGTGACAGCTCCCTTTCACAAGGCTGCGCCCGCAGGCGCGTGCAGAGCGCAACCGCCGAAGGCGGCTCTTAGCGCGGAGCTGAGCCTTGGGTGCTGCCGCACCAGTGCAACCCATCGGTTCGTAAGATAAACAGGAATTTACGGCACAATGGCTGCTCATTTTGTAATTACATTTTCCCTTGTGACCTTGTTCCAATCAAACAAGGGAATCAGCTCTTTGGGGCCAATGGGCTGCTCCTTGGGCAAAAGATCTGCCCAAAATGCCAGCCGTCCTACGATTTGCTCCGGGCTTTGGGTCAAAAGAAGCTCTCCCAAGTCCATATCCTGATCCCGCTTGGAAAGCCGCCGCCCATCGCTGCTTAAAAGCAGGGGCACATGGTAATAGTTTGGTGTACTGAGTCCCAAAAGCTCCTGCAAATACATCTGCCGGGGGGTGGAGGACAAAAGATCTCTGCCCCGCACCACTTCTGTTACACCGGCGGCGGCATCGTCTACCACCACCGCAAGCTGATATACAAAAGCACCGTCTGCTCTGCGGAGAATAAAATCCCCGCAGTCTGCAGCTAAATTTTCCGCATATGTTCCCTGTAGGCCGTCCAGAAAGGAAGCCTGCCTGTCCGGCACAGAAAGCCGCCAGGAGGGGGCTTTGTCCATGGCCTTTCGCTCCTGCTCTGTTAAGTTGCGGCACTTTCCGTCATAGATAAAAGTGCCGTCGGCGGCATGGGGAGCATCTAAGCTGTGCAGCCTTGCCCGGTTGCAATAGCAGGGGTAGAGAAGTCCCTTTTCCAACAAAAGGGAAAAGGCTTCCTCATAGCAGGCAGTGCGGGTGCTTTGTGATGGGGTTTCCCTGTCCCAGTCCAGACCCAAAAGCTCCAGATCCTTGCGAAGCCGGTCGGCATACTGAGGCTTTGTGCGCTGGGTGTCCAAATCCTCCATGCGCAAGACCATTTCGCCCCCTTGGGAGCGGATGGACAGCCACGCCAGAAGGGCTGCAAAAAGGTTGCCCATGTGCATTCGCCCGGAGGGTGTGGGGGCGAAGCGTCCTACAGGCTTCACTGGGCTTCTACCTCCACAGGAAGATCTACGATCTTTGCTTCATAGCCCAGAGCGGGGATCACCTTTTCCAGGGCATCCGCCATGGAGATACGCAGAGTGGAGGTGTTGCGGCAGGGGTGCAGCCCCAGATCATTCTGCCCCAAAATGGGCTTGTCCAAAACCAGAGTAACAATGTGATTTTTGTCGTTCAGCAGCGCCAGCAAGCTGGCAGAGCCGGACTCTACCCCCAGAAGCTCCATAAGGTCTTCCCCTGTGGCAAAGCTCAGGCGGCTGCAGCCCAGCTGGGCAGACAGATATTTGGTCTTAAATACCTTGTCCCCCTCCATGAGAAGGAGATAGAACTGGGTCTTCTGCCGGTTGCACAGAAACAGATTCTTTGCAATGGGCGCGCCCAGAGTACCTTCAATCAGATGGCAGGCTTCGATGCTGTGGGCAGGCTCGTGGTCTACCCGGGAATATGGAATGGATAGCTTGTCCAAAAAGTCGTAGCAGGCAGTTTCCACAGGCAGTCTTTCTTCCTGGGGACGGCCCTGGCACAGGCCGGTGTGTAATGTCAGTTCCATGGTTTTTCCTCCTGAAAGCCGGGAGGCCTCCCGGCGGGATAGTATTCTTCCTGTCCCCAACGGGGACATCTTCTTATTTTACAATGGTCAGGTGTTCCGTTGTAATGGTTTCCTTATAGGGGTTGCAATACTGATTTACGGTTTCCGCAACGCCCTGGGCATCCAGAATATAATAGGATGCGCCGTTTCGGGAGGCAGGCTTTCCCGGAAGGGTAGCAGATTCCACATTCCCGATCCCGGCACGGAGGGCATTGACAGCCAGCCATAGAAGATTTCGCTTGGAAAGATCGGTGGTGGTGTTCTCCTCCAGGGTGGATAGCACCTGGGGCAGCTTCTTGATATTAGAAATTTTCATCCACTGCTTCATGCAGGCAGAAAGGAACTGGCTCTGCACGGAAACTCTGCCCAAATCCTGATTGGAGTAGCCTTTGCGGAAGCGCACTAGACCCATGGCCTGATAGCCGTTCAGGGTCTGCATACCCTTTTTCAGATCAATAATCAAGCCCTGGGTGGGATCTTCGTAATACATATCCTGAGGTACATCAAATTCCACGCCCCCCATGAGATCCACGATTTCCACGAAGCTGTCTAAGTCAATGAGCATATATCCATCGGGCTTGTAGCCAACAATGTCCTTTACATATAAAAGGAGATTTTCCATGCCCTCCCGGGGGTTCTCCTTTCCGTTGTTGCGACCAAAAGCGGAGTTCAGCTTGGCCAGCTTGCCGGAGGTGGTGCGGGTCATGGTATCTCTGGGCAGACTTACCAAGTGAATGGCATCCTCTCTGGGATTCAGGTACAGAAGCATCATGGTATCTGTCCGGGTGCCGTCCTTGTCTGTGCCGCACAGAAGAATCGACACCGCTCCGGATTTCCGCACCCCCAGGGGAGCATTGGTTTTGGGCGCTTTGATCAGGCAGGACAGGCCCAGGCAAAAAGCGCCGAAGAACAGAAGCAGGATCACGAAGGCACGAAGGCAGCCGCCCTTTTTCTTTTTCTTCTGTTTGCCGCTTTGAGGAGCGATCACAGGTTCTTCCAAGGGGGCATCCTCGTCCTCGTAGATTTCCTCACCGTATTCTTCGTCTTCGTATTCCGGTTGGTATGCTGCTTCTTGTTGGGGGGGAAGCTCTGTTTGGCTGCCTCGTTTTTTTGCTGCCTCATAATCCCGATTGTAGGCGGGGATCATGGGGGCAGACGGCTCTGCGCCTCTGCCATAGTTGTTGGCATAGTTGCGGATAATCGGCTCGGGTTGGGTCTGCTCCGGCTGTGAGGCCGGCTCCTTGTTGCCTAAAACGGCATTGACCTCCCGCAGCAGGGTATCAATATCGTCATCGGGAATGTATGGCATATAAAATACCTCCTGTTTGGAGTAAAAGTTCTAAGAATTTGAGTTGGGACGATGGTTTCCCATCCTATCCCTACATTATACCGCAATTTGGAACGATTGTAAAGAAATTCTCCACAGCTTTTCCTGTTTTCCGGGGGGAAATGCCTGGGAGAGTGACCTGTAGAGCCGGGGGAGAGGGGATTCTACTGCGGGTAGAGGGGAAAATAACCCGGTAGGTAGACCTTTTTGCATTGGGATGCTATGTTGGCATGGAATTTAGGAAAGGAAAAACCTGCAAATGAGAAACATGAAAATCGTTGCGGACAGCTCCGCAGATGTTAGAGAGCTTACCCATATCCCTTTTGCCGCCGCCCCCATGAAGGTCATCACTGCCCAGCGGGAGTTTGTGGATGACGATAATTTGGATGTGGAGGCCATGACACAATACTTCAATTCCTACAAGGGACACTCCCAGACCTCCTGCCCCAACCCCCAGGACTGGCTGGAGGCTTTTGGGGATGCAGAAGATATTTTTTGCGTTACCATTACCAGCGGGCTGTCCGGCAGCTATAATGCCGCCTGCATTGCCAAGGAAATGTATGAAGGGGAGCATCCCGACCGCCGGGTCTTTGTCATTGACTCCCTTTCTGCCGGACCGGAGCTGCGGCTGATCATAGAAAAGCTGGAACAATACATCGGGGAGGGCTTTCCCTATGAGGAAATTTGCAGCCGCATTACAGAGTACAAAGCAAGTACCGGCCTTTTGTTCATGCTGGAATCCCTGAAAAACTTTGCCGCCAACGGACGGGTCTCTCCTGCGGTTGCCAAGATTGCCGGTTTTTTGGGTATCCGCATTGTCGGCAAGGCCAGCGATCAGGGTACATTAGAGCCTTTGGATAAGTGCCGGGGGGAAAAGCAGGCACTGGAAAAGACCCTCTCCCACCTGCTGGCGGCAGGATTAAAGGAAGGCAAGGTCTGCATTGACCACTGCCAGAATCCGGGGGCAGCGGAAAAGCTGAAGGCAATGATCCTGGAAAAGTGCCCCAATGTGCAGGTGCGAATCGGTAGATGCAACGGCCTGTGCAGCTACTATGCGGAAAAAGGCGGCATACTGACCGCTTTTGAAAAACTGTAAGAAAATATCTTGTGTGCCGACGGCTCTCCTTTGGGAGGGCCGTTGTGTTTTGGGAAAACAATTTTATCCAAAAGGGGCATAAGTGTTGCAAAAACATTGAAAAAGTGTTAGAATGATTCTAAATATAATGGGTTGTTATTGGAAAAATCCAATTTGGGAGGAACTTTTATGGAACGAAAGACCCCGATGATCGGTCAGGAGGAGCTACAAAAGCAGCTTGCTCTCTGCGCCCGTATCCGTGAATATTGGCAGGCGCAGGGCGTCACCCCTGTTGCCTATGTGGAAACCTACGGCTGTCAGCAGAACGAGGCCGATTCCGAGCGCATCCGGGGCCTGCTTTCTGACAGCGGCTACGGCTTTGCAGATGGCCCGGAAGGGGCTGACGTGGTGGTCATGAACACCTGCGCCATCCGGGAGCACGCCAACCAGCGTGTCTTCGGCAATCTGGGCGCTCTAACCCACACCAAGCGCCGCCACCCCGGACAAAAGATTTTCCTGTGCGGCTGCATGGCAGGGCAGCCGGAGGTGCAGAAGCGGCTGAAGGAGAGCTATCCTCATGTAGACGGCGTGTTCTCTACCCACCATCTGTGGCAGTTCCCCGAAATTCTGTGGCGGGTACTTACCGGTAAGAAGCGGGTCTTTTACATTGAAGACGAGCCTGGTTCTATTGCGGAAGGTCTGCCTGTGCGCCGGGACAGCAAGCTGAAGGCCTGGGTTTCCATTATGTACGGCTGCAACAACTTCTGCTCATACTGCATCGTGCCTTATGTCAGGGGCCGGGAGCGCAGCCGGGAGCCGGAGGATATTCTGGCGGAGTGCCGGGAATTGGCCGCCCAGGGCTACAAGGACATTACCCTCCTGGGTCAGAATGTGAACTCCTACGGCAAGGACTTGGGCAGAAACATAGATTTTGCAGACCTTCTGGAGGCCATTGCCCAGATCCCCGGAGATTTCCTGGTGCGCTTTATGACCAGCCATCCCAGAGATGCAGGCAAAAAGCTTTTTGATACCATGGCAAAACACCCCAAAATCGCCAAACAGCTCCACCTTCCTGTGCAGTGCGGCAGCGACCGGGTGTTGAAGGCTATGAACCGGCACTATGACCGGGGGCATTATTTGGAACTGGTGGAGTATGCCAAAAAGGTGATGCCCGATCTGGTTCTGACCTCAGATATTATTGTAGGCTTCCCCGGTGAAACGGAGGAAGAATTTGAGGAAACGTTGACCCTGATTGAAACCGTGGGCTACGATGCTCTGTTTACCTTTATTTACTCTCCCCGACCCGGCACCCCTGCGGCAAAGCTGCCCGATCCCGCAACCCGGGAGGAGAAGAACCGCTGGTTCGACCGCCTGTGCCAGACCCAGAATGCCATTTCCGAAGCACGGCACAAGGACTATATTGGCAAGACTTACCGGGTTTTGGTGGATGGCAAGGACGGAGAATTGCTGACTGCCAGAACCGAGGGCGGAAGACTTGTGCGGTTGGAAGGGGACGACAGCCTGATTGGACAGTATATTATGGTGGAGATTACAGGTTCAACAACATGGAGTTTGACAGGCAAGCTGTAAAATTCCAATTTATCTCAGGAAAGGAGCATCCCATGGACAAGATCATATGCATTGCCGGGCCGACGGCCTCGGGCAAAACGGAGCTGTCCCTCTATTTGGCAGAGGCGCTTGGCGGGGAGATCCTTTCCTGCGACTCTATGCAGGTGTACCGCCGCATGGACATTGGAACTGCCAAGCCCTCCATGGAAGAACGCCGGGGCATCGTCCATCACATGATGGATGTGGCAGAGCCCTGGGAGGCCATGTCTGTGGGTAAATTTACGGATATGGCTGCCCCTGTTTTGGAGGACATTCTGGCTCGTGGCAAGACTGCCATTTTGGCAGGAGGCACAGGGCTTTACATGGATGCCCTCATTCGGGGCAACGATTTCGCCCCCATTCCGGCTACCGGGGTTCGGGAAAGATTGCAGGAGCGGGCAAAAACAGAGGGTGCAGCGGTTCTTCTGGATGAGCTGCGTGCCGTTGACCCGGAGGCTGCCGCAAGGCTTCATGTGGCAGACGAAAAGAGGATCATCCGGGCCTTGGAGGTCTTTCTGGAAACCGGGAAGACCATCACCGCCCACAACGAAGAAACGAAAAAGATCCCCGACCGCTATGACCCCTGCTGGATCGGCCTGGATTATGTAAACCGGGCGGAGCTGTACAGCCGCATTGACCGGCGGGTAGATCTGATGCTGGAAATGGGGCTGATGGAGGAGATCCGAAGTCTTCTGGCAGAGGGCGTGCCGCCGGATGCTACAGCCCTGCAGGCCATCGGCTACAAAGAGTTTCTTCCGGTGCTGGAAGGGAAATGCGCCCTGGAGGAAGCGGTGGCAGAGGTGAAGCAGTCCTCCCGACGGTATGCCAAAAGGCAGCTCACCTGGTTCCGGCGCAATGAAAAGATCCGCTGGATCCACAAAAGGGAAGGTATGGATTTTTCCGAAGTTTCTTTTGCCGCCCGACAGGTTATTCCCTTTTTCGGAGAATAAAAATGCTAAGATGTAGGTATGAACCGCCGGGACAAGCCGGTGGAAATCTTCAAAGAAAGAAGGATACATACTTATGTCTGAAAACACAAATTTACAAGATGCTATGCTGCGCCAGGTGACACGGGAGCGGATCCCTGTAACCCTGTTTTTAATGAATGGCTTTCAAATGCGGGGGATGATCACCGGCTTTGACAGCTTTGTGGTGCTGCTTGTCACAGAGGGACGGCAGCAGATGATCTACAAGCACGCCATTTCCACCATGGTGCCGGCGCACACACTGCGCTTTGCGCAGCAATGATATACGCCGTGGGCGCATGATCTCCCCACGGGGACGGATTGAAATAGAAAGCTTTGAACATAGAGAAAGGTTGTTGGACACATGCCTATAGAGAAAAATGTTGCCGATTTGCGGCAGGCCATTCGCCAGGCTGCCATTGCTGCAGGCCGTGATCCGGAGTCTGTGATGCTCTGCGCTGCCACCAAAATGAACGATGCCGAGGCGGTACGCCGTGCCATTGCTGCAGGGGTGGACTGCTGCGGAGAAAACCGGGTGCAGGAGCTGACTGCCAAGAAGGCACAGGATGCCTACCGGGGTAAGCCTGTCCATTTCATCGGCCATTTGCAGACCAATAAGGTCAAGCAGGTGGTAGGCAAGGTGGATCTGATCCAGAGTGCGGATCGGGTGGATCTTTTGAAGGCTTTGGAAAAGGAAGCTGCCCGGCAGGGGATCGTGCAGTCTGTTTTGCTGGAAGTCAACATCGGCGGCGAGGAGAGCAAATCCGGTTTTACACCCGAGGAAATTCCGGAGATCGTGGACAGTTTTTCCCAATATCCCCATCTAAAGGCAGAAGGACTCATGGCAATTCCCCCGGTTAGCACATTTTCCGGAGAAAATTTGCAATTTTTTTCGAAAATGTACAACCTTTTTGTTGACATAAGCCGGAAAAAATACGATAATGTTATCATGGTACATTTGTCCATGGGGATGAGCGACGATTTTGCCGACGCCATCGCCTGCGGCAGCACAATGGTACGGGTGGGCACTGCAATTTTTGGCCCCCGCAATTATCATACTTGATCCATCGCAACATATAGATATAGGAGGACAACAACCATGGGTTTTTTTGATGAGTGGAGAAAACTGACCAAACCCTACGCAGATGATGAAGATGATTATGAATATGAAGATGAGATGGTAGAAGAGGAAGGTTATGAGGAAGAGCCGGAAGAGGCTCCCGCCCGTTCTTCCCGCCGTTCTGCCGCTCCTGCATATAGCAGCAACAGCACTTCCGTTGACACACATCGCTCCGGCTCCAGAGGCCTGAGCACTGCCCCTCAGACACAGGTTGTCATTGTAAAGCCTGAGCAGTTTGAGAATGTGGCTGAGATCGCCGACCATCTGCGTGACAAGCGGGCGGTTCTTCTGAACCTGGAAAAGACCAACAAGGATGCAGCCAAGCGGCTGGTAGACTTCCTGTCCGGCTGCGCCTATGCTCTGGACGGTCGCATTAAGAAGGTCGCTACCCTTACTTACCTCATTGTTCCCTACAATGTAGAGATTATGGGTGATCTGGTGGAGGAACTGGAGAGCGAAGGTATGTACCTGTAAGCCCTCCCGGCGCATAAAAGATAAAGAGGTAGATAGTCATGTTTACACCGCAGCAATTGCAGCAAATCTCCTTCGACAAGGCTGTTTTCGGCGGCTACGATATGGAGTCCGTGGATGAGATTCTGGAGCCCCTGTTGGAGGATTATGAAACACTTTACCGGGAAAATGCTACCCTGAAAAGCAAAATGCGGGTTCTGGTGGAAAAGCTGGAAGAGTACCGCAAGAACGAAGGCAGCGTAAAGGAAGCTCTCCGTTCTGCCCAGCGTACCTGCGATGCCATGGTGCGGGAAGCGGAAAAGAAGTGTCTGGATATGCTCCGCACTGCCAAAGCCCAGGGCGGCATTGAGCCCGCTCCCGCCGTAGATGACAGTAAGCTCAAGGCTTACCAGGCGGCTACCGCAGAGGGTATCGCCCAGATGGAGAAGCAGCTCCGGGCTATGGCGCAGACTGTGGCACAGATGAAGGCCCAGGCTGCCAAGGTGGCGGAGGCTGCTCCCGAAATTCCCAAGGAGCAGGCAGAGGAAGAGGTTGCCCGCCAGATTGCTGAAAATCTGGAGCGCATTGTAGGCACTACCGAGGACGAAGCTCCTGTAGCTCCCCGCCCCGCTGACCACGGCGCACATCCCAGCAGCCGCTTCTCTAAGATGGATCTGCAGTTCGGCAAGAACTACGATCCCACCAGGCCCTAATCGGGAATCAATTTTATAGTGAACAGCGTTGATGAGGACAGGCAACCCGCCGTCACCCATGCAGAGAGCTGCCGGAAGGTGCGAGGCAGCAGGGAAGGCTCGGTTGTATCCCCTCGGAGCGGCCCCCCGAAGGACTTTTGTCTTGTAGATGGGGACGGGTGATGCCCGATACAGCATCTTCGAGTGCCGGCAAAGCCGGAACGAGAGTGGTACCGCAGAGGTATATTGCGCCTTTGTCTCTTGGATTACGAGGGACAAAGGCGATATTTTTTGATGGGAACTACCCTTCTATTATATAGAAAGCGAGCGAAACTTCATGTCTACAGAAACCGTGACACCCATGATGCGGCAATATCTGGAACTGAAAAAGAGGAACCCGGACTGCATTCTCTTTTTCCGCCTGGGGGACTTCTATGAAATGTTCCGGGAGGATGCCAAAATCGCCGCCAAGGAATTGGATCTGACCCTCACAACCCGTGACAGAAATAAGGATAAGGAAGACCAGATTCCCATGTGCGGCGTGCCCTACCACTCTGTAGACAGCTACATTGGGCGGCTGGTGTCCAAGGGCTACAAGGTAGCCATTTGTGAGCAGACCGAAGACCCCGCCAAGGCCAAGGGGTTGGTGGAGCGGGATATCGTCCGCATTGTCACCCCCGGCACAGTCACCGCATCTTCCATGCTGGAAGAAGGAAAGAACAATTACATCGCCTGCATTTATGAAAATGGGGGCGCATACGGCATCGCCTTTTGCGATGTGTCCACGGGCCAGTTTTATGCCACCTTTGCCCAGGGCAAAGAGGCAGACGACCGGGCTATGGCAGAATTGGGCCGCTTTGCCCCTACAGAAGTCCTGGTGGGGGGCGATGTGCCCATGGATATTCGCCTTGGCATTTATAACCGCCTGAATTGCTGCATCGATGAGGGAAAGGCAGAGGACTTTGCTCAGGAGGATGCAGAAAAGCTTCTGGAAGACCACTTCGGCAAGACTCTGGCAGAGCTGTCCCTCTCCGGGCAGCGGGAGGCCACTGTAGCCTGCGGCGCGCTTTTGCGGCTTTTGATGGACAACCAGAAAAACGCCCTTTCCCACATCCGCAATTTGGAATTTTACTCCACCGGCAAATTCCTGGAGCTGGACATTACTGCCAGACGGAATTTGGAGCTGACGGAGACCCTTCGAGACAAGAGCAAAAAGGGAAGCCTTCTGGGTGTGCTGGACAAGACCAACACCGCCATGGGTGGCCGCACCCTGCGAAGCTGGATGGAAAAGCCACTGCTCAGCCCCAAGGAGATCGATGCCCGACTGGATGCGGTGCAGGAGCTGGCTTCCGACCCCATGCTGCGGGGCAGCATCATGGATATGATGAAAAGCATTTCCGACCTGGAGCGGATCATGGCGAGGATCGTCACCGGTTCTGCCAACGGTCGGGATATGATCAGTCTGGCCCAGGGCTGCGAGCCTTTGCCGGAGCTGAAGGATAAAATGTTCGGGGTGCAGAGCCGACTGCTGGGGCAGTTGGAAGCCCAGATCGACGGCATGAAGGATTGCCGCACCCTGATTCTGAAAACTATGGTAGACGATCCTCCCTTTACTGTCCGGGAGGGCGGTCTGATTCGCCGGGGAGCTGACCCGGAGATTGATCGCCTTAGGGACATTATGGAAGGGGGCGCAGGAGCGGTTGGCGCCATCGAAGCCAGAGAACGGGAGCGCACCGGGATTAAGACCCTGAAGGTGGGCTACAACCGGGTGTTTGGCTATTACATCGAGGTTGCAAAAGGCTCTAAGGACAAAGTGCCGGAGGACTATATCCGCAAGCAAACTCTAACCAACGGCGAGCGGTTTATTACCCCGGAATTAAAGGAACTGGAATCCACCATTCTCACCGCCAAGGATCAGATCACCGCCATGGAGTACGAGATCTTTGTGCGGCTGCGGGAATTTGTGGCCTTGCAGGCTGCCAGGGTGCAGCAGACCGCTGCTGCGGTGGGCGCCATCGATGCTCTTTGCTCCCTTGCCCATGTGGCGGTGCAGCAGGGCTATTGCAGACCTACTGTGGATTTAGGGCCGTACCTGTCCATTCAGGATGGACGGCATCCCGTGGTAGAGCAGGTGTTAAAAGACAGCCTTTTTGTTCCCAACGATACGGAGCTGGGGGGCGAGGGAAACCAGGTGGCTATTATTACAGGCCCGAATATGGCGGGTAAATCCACCTATATGCGTCAGGTGGCCTTGATCGTCATTATGGCGCAAATGGGAAGCTTCGTTCCTGCCCGATCTGCCCGGATTGGCATTGTGGACCGGGTGTTTACCAGAGTGGGGGCAAGTGATGACCTGGCTTCCGGGCAGTCCACCTTCATGGTGGAAATGACTGAGGTTGCCCAGATTTTGAAGTACGCCACAGCCAGAAGTCTTCTCATTCTGGACGAGATTGGCAGAGGCACTTCCACCTTTGACGGCATGGCCATAGCCAGAGCGGTTTTGGAATATGCGGCCAACACCCGGCATTTGGGTGCAAAGACCCTCTTTGCCACCCACTACCACGAGCTGACCCAGATTGAAGGGCAGCTTCCTAATGTGAAAAACTATAATATCGCCGTGAAAAAACGTGGAGAGAATATGATCTTCCTGCGCAAGATCGTAAAGGGTGCGGCTGACCGCTCCTACGGCGTAGAGGTTGCCAATCTGGCAGGGCTTCCCGGCAGTGTGATCACCCGGGCAAGACAGCTTCTGAAAGAGCTGGAATCCGGCGCAGTCGCTCCCACCGGGGGAAAACCCAGGCCGGAGGAAGAAACCGATCAGGTTTCCATGGGTGATCTGGATGCGGTCAATGTGGCAGACCGGCTGCGGAAGCTGACGGTAGAGACTCTGACTCCCATTGAGGCCATGAACGAGCTGTATCGGCTGAAACAAATGCTGAACGGCTGATTATATTAAGGCTATACCATGAACAACAAAAAAAGACTATCCATTGCCCTGACCACCGGGGAAAAGTGGCTGGGCTGGCTGTATCTGTCCATTTATCTGGCCTTTCTAAGCGTCATTCTCGTGGCGGCTTTTGAGCTGCTGGGCTGGGACATGGAATCCACACAGGGGAAAGCACGGCTGAACGGCGTTTTCTTTCTGGTGAATTTCCTGGCGGCGGTGCTGATTTTCCACAAGCTCCTCTGGAAGAACTTCCGCAATATCGGCAAGCGGTTCTGGGGCTTTGTGCAGGCGGTGATCTTAGGCTTTGTGATGTACTACGCAGGGCTGTACCTAATCAACCTGCTCCTTAAATTAGTTGCTCCGGATATGAGCAATCTCAACGATGAAAGCATCGTCACCCTGTTCCGGGCTTCCAAATGGATCATGCTTCCGGGCACAGTGCTGCTTGCTCCTGTGGCAGAGGAATGTTTTGTGCGGGGTCTGGTCTTTGGCGGTCTTCACAGAAGAAGCCGGATTCTGGCCTATATTGCTTCTACCCTGCTGTTTTCCTTTATGCACGTAGGCGGCTACATAGGCACTGCCCCCTGGTGGCAATTGGGCCTGTGCTTCCTGCAATATGTGCCCGCCGGGATCGCCCTGGCCTGGGCCTATGAAAAGGCAGACTCCTTGTTTGCCCCTATCTTAATGCATTGTATCATCAACGCCCTGTCCCTTGGGGCGCTGGGTTAAAGGAGGGAATGCATGGCAATTATTCATCGATTATCCCCCCATTTGGCGAACCTGATTGCCGCCGGTGAGGTGGTGGAACGCCCCGCCTCCGTGGTAAAAGAGCTGGTGGAAAATGCGGTGGACGCAGGCGCTACCAAAATTGTTGTAGAGCTGCGGGACGGCGGTATGACCTTTCTTAGAGTCACAGATAACGGCTGCGGCATGGATGCCGCCGATGCCAAAACCGCCTTTTTGCGCCACGCAACCTCCAAGCTCCGCACGGAGCAGGATTTAGAAGCCATTGGCACTATGGGCTTCCGTGGTGAAGCTCTGGCAGCCATTGCCTCCGTATCCAGAATCGACTTGCTGACCAAGGAAAAAGGCAGCATCGAAGGCATTTCCCTGCACTTAGAGGGTGGGGAAATTACGGAGGAATCCGAAGCGGGCTGCCCGGAAGGCACCACCATTATTGTCCGGGACTTGTTTTTCAACACCCCCGCCCGGATGAAGTTTATGAAACAGGATTCCGTTGAGGGCGGTGCTGTGGCCGGAACGGTGCAGCGGCAAGCCCTGGCCCATCCGGAGGTGGCCATACGCCTGATCCGGGACGGAAAAGAAATTCTAAGTACCCCCGGCGACGGAAAGCTCCTTTCTGCCATGGCGGGGATCTACGGCAAGGATGCCGCCGCCTTTGTGCCGGTGGACAGCCGATGGGAGAAGAACCGGGTCTGGGGCTTTGTGTCCAAGCCTAGGTTGGCTAAGGCCAGCCGGGTCTGGCAGATCTTCTTCGTCAACGGCAGGCCGGTGAAATCCCGGCTTCTACAGGCGGCACTGGAAGAAGCCTACCGCAATCAGATGATGGTAGGCAAATTCCCGGCCTGCGTGCTGCATTTGGAGCTGCCAGCAAACAAGGTGGATGTAAATGTGCATCCGGCGAAAACGGAAGTGAAATTCCTCTCGGAGCGGGAGATTTTCGACTGCGTTCATTATGGCGTTTTGGCGGCTCTGGGCAAAAGTCAGGACAGACCGGAGGTGCAGTTCCGCAAGCCTCCGGAGCAGCCTATAGCCCCCAAAGAGCCTGCTCTCACCATAGAAAAGAAGTCCCAGGCCGGGGCGGTTCGACCCCAGCCGGAACAAACCTTCCGCAGCATGACCACGGAGGAATTTAAGAAATTTGCCAAGGCCGTGGAGGAAGCACCCAGACCCCAGCAAAAGCCTGCGGAAAAGACCTTGGATGCTATGGGCATACTGACCTTCGCCCAGCCGGTGCAAGTGCCGGGAATCTCCGGGCCGGTCATCTTGAGCGAGAGCAAAGAAATTCCTGTGCCTACCATCCGCATTACACTTCCGGCTGAGGAAGATAAGCCCAGAGAAGCACCCCCCAAGAAGACCCCAACTCCTGAACCTAAAAAACCGGAGCAGGAAGGGCAGACGGCTTTCACGCTGCCTCCTGTGAAGGACTATACGGTTTTGGGTGAGCTGTTTAACACCTATATTGTGGTGCAGCAGGGGGAGGAAGCCTTCCTCATTGACAAGCATGCTGCCCATGAGCGCATCCTGTTTGACAAGCTGAAAGCCCAGAGCCATGAAGTGGAATCCCAGCTTTTGATCGTTAGTCAGGTTTGCAGATTAGGGGATGAAGCGGCCGCCGTGGTGCTGGAAAATCTGCCCCTTCTGGATGAACTGGGTTACGGTGTGGAAGAATTTGGTCAAGGCACTGTGATCCTGCGACGAATCCCCATGGATCTAAACCCGGAGGAAGCGGTCAGCTCATTAGAGCAGCTTGCCCAGGATTTACTCACAGGCCGCCGGGAGGACAGAAATACCTTGCGGGATAATCTCCTGCATACCGTTGCCTGCAAAGCTGCCATCAAAGCCGGCTGGCACACCGACCCCAGGGAGCGGGAAGCTCTGGTCAAGCAGGTGCTGGCTCGGGAAGACCTAAAATACTGCCCCCACGGAAGACCGGTGTGCGTAAAGCTCACCAAGGGACAGTTGGAGCGGCAGTTTGGAAGATAAGAAGCCGCTATACCGTGAAATATTTGCCGGAAAGGCAAATTCCGATTTATCGGGCAGTTTTTGATAGAAGACTGTAGGGGCCGGATATATCCGGCCCGGCGGAAAAGTTTGAAAAATAGCACCATTTAGGGCGAATTCGTACAAATTTGCAGTGCGGAACGGGCCGGATGTATTGTATAGAGTAGTAAGATAGGTAACAGTTAGAGAAGTGACATAGGTAACAGTTTTTGCTAAAATAAAGGCATCCAAAACAGCAAAGGATGTGGAAAAGATGCCGTGGGAGAAGAAAACTGTTATGGAACAAAGAGAAGCTTTTGTGGCAGCAGTAGAGGCTGGAGAAAAGACAATGAGTGCCCTATGCCGGGAGTATGGAATCAGCCGAAAGACTGGATACAAGTGGATGAAGCGACATTCTTTGGGACAACAGCTTTGTGACCAAAGCCGTTGTCCGCACCGGCAGCCTTCCAAAACAGCCGAGGAAACAGAGTCGTTAATTATAGAGATGCGAATTTCTAACCCTACCTGGGGAGGGAAGAAAATCAAGTCTGTTTTGGAATCTGCCGGTTGTAGTGGGGTGCCAAGCGCAAAGACATGCGGAAATATTCTAAGGAGGAATGGGCTGATTGATCCGGAGGAAGCAAAAAAACACTTGGCTTATCGTAGATTCCAGAGAGAATCCTGTAATCAGTTATGGCAAATGGATTTCAAGGGAGACTTTCTTCTGGGAGATGGGAGCCGCTGTTACCCACTGGACATTCTGGATGATCATTCCCGATTTTGTATTCAAATTGCACCTAAAAGTTCCACTTTAGGGACAACAGGCAGTGTATTGGAAGCTTTTTTAGAGTTTGGGCTTCCGGATGCAATACTCACAGATAATGGGGCACAGTTTTCCGGGTTTCGCGGAGGATATACGCAATTTGAGCGGTGGCTCATGGATCTTGATATTCTGCCGATCCACGGCCGAATCATGCACCCACAAACCCAGGGGAAGATCGAACGATTCCACCGTACTATGAAAGCAGAAGCACTTAGAACAACTCCGGCTAATTTAGAACAGGCTATAAAGATTCTTTCTGATTGGCGCTGGCGTTATAATGAAATTCGGCCCCATGAAGCGCTGGGAATGAAAACACCTGCCTCGGTATACCAGCCCAGTTCCCGAAAATATGAATCTCCTCAAGAATTTCAATATCCGTCAGGGGCAAGATTGGTAAAAATCAATAGTTGGGGATACCTGCGTTTCGGCTCAATCCAGCTATATTTGAGCGAGACAATGAAGGATACATACCTGGAAATCAGACCAAGGGATAATGATACTTTCCGGGTTATTTACCGAAACTACCAGATTGCTGTTGTGGATGCAATTGGGCAAAAATTACTAAACCGTAACATCCGAAAACTGTAACCCATGTCTATTCCCAATGTGTTACCTATGTTTCTCTTGACATGTATCCGGCCCCTACAAAGGGTGGATCCCATACTCCCCGATAAACCAAAATTTTCTTGCTTTTATCCACAAAAGGAGTGCTTCTATGTCTCAAGCCATTGAAGTTAAAAATTTAGCATATGAATACGCCGCACCGGAGGGGGAAATCTCGAACCGGGTGTTTGAGGACCACAGCCTTTCTGTGGAGAAGGGCCTCTTTGTGGCGGTTTTGGGACGCAACGGCTGTGGTAAATCCACCCTGGCCAAGCACTT
>JAZQXK010000050.1:0-13498 GCA_045632785.1 Faecousia sp. | reverse complement strand
TATCGGGCCGCCTTCCGATAGAAGCCTGTAGGGGCCGGATATATCCGGCCCGGCGGAAAAGTTTGAAAAACAGCACCATTTAAGGCGAATTCGTACAAATTTACAGTGCGGAACGGGCCGGATGTATCCGGCCCCTACGAAGGGTGCATCCTAAACTGCCCGACAAACCAAAATTTGAAACCCCATTCAGCATAGCTTCATTTTGCCGGGGAGCTATTCCGGAGAAAAGCCCGTAGGGGGCGACTTCCTATTCCGGACATGAGGCAACTTCCGCTTTTTTCATACGAACATAACTGCTGCAAATATAGTCCTCTGCCAGCCCTGCCTTTCGGCAAACCTGCATCAGTTTTTCATTCTCCGCAGGAACATCCATATAGGCCTCCCGTCCGGCACAGGAAAAGACATAGCGCAAAAGCCGGGTGCCAAAGCCATTACCCTGGTATTTTCCTTCTATGTAAAGATGATTAACGCACTGCCCCAAAACGGTCACAATGCCGATCTCCTTACCGTAAGTCAAGCCATAGACCTTGCCGCCCTGTGCAAGGATTTGTTCTATGCCCTGCACTGCATCCTCTACTTTTCGGTTCAGAATGGCCTCACATTCTTCTCTGGAAAGCCTGTAGTCCCGCCATCCGACCAGCAAGGCGTATTCGCAAATTCTTTTTCTCTCTTCCTCAGAGCCTGTAAATTCACCGCAAGCAACCCTCATTCCCATAGCAGAAACAATATCGGAGTCGGGATTTACCCAAGGTTTGTTGATGTTCCAGAAAATAAAGGCAGTGTGGTTCCTATTTCGGGTCATTTCCTCATAGGGTTCTGAAAGATCCTTCCGGTTTCCAAGCACCTTATAGTTCCGCTTCTTAAAATGGAACATACTACTGTCGCAGGTAAAAACCGGAGTGATCCTGCTCCCTTGAATCATGGCATCCTGCAAGGTGTCAAAATCAAGGTTCTCCGGGATGCTGTCGTAAATTCCATCCAAAAGCCTAAAGTTTGCCCAATAATCCTGAACCTCCGGAACAAGAGAAGAAACATGTTTACCGGGGCAGTTAATAAGCTGCATCAGGACATACTTCCCATCCAGAGCGTGGAATTCCTCCAAAGTCACCTCTTTTTTGTGAGACTCCGTATAGGGCTTTCCTGCGGTTTGAAGCTGGACGGCAACAATGTCCCCATCCGCAAATATCAGCTTGTTATGGATATCGGGTTTGATTTTCTTCCTGCAGGGCTGTGGAGAGAGCAGTTTTTCCTTAAAGGTCTGCAATGCCCGCTTTCGGGCATTTAGAGTCTTTTCCCCCGCTTCTTCCCAAATCTCCAAGCCGAAACTGCTGTCAATCATCTGGATTGCTCTTTCACGGACTGTATCCGTAAGGATTCCCTTTTTCCACATAAAGTCAGCCAGAGAATAGACATAGTTGCACCACTCTTCCGGGTCTGATTCATCGAACATGGAATCCCGGACATATTCATCCAACTTTTCCAGTGCTTCTTCCACATCATAACGCCAAAAAGCCACCGTATACTCGGTGTGTAAATCCCTTGCGGTATCGTTTCCTGTGATGCTGACATTCCATGTGCCCATATTTTTCTCCACTCCTCACCCGAACGCGTTTACTTTTTTCTTAGAAGCTTCCTCTCCCCTTGAGCATTCTCACATCCTGCCCCACGAAGGCTACCTGCCGGAAGCCGCCCAGAAGCCGGGAAGCAATAGCAGGGCCGTACCGCTGGCTAAAATCCTGAGATTGCAGGTTGGAAGAAACAACGGTGGGAAGACTCCCCAAAAGCCGCTCATTGATCACATTATACAGTGCCGACTGTACAAAGGGGGTCACCAGCTCCGAGCCGAGGTCGTCAATAATCAGAAGATCGCAGGCGGTGAACCGGGCGGCCTGTGCCTGTGCCTCTGTGTCCCCGGAGAAACGGGCCTTTTCCAACTGAGCGAAGAATCTGCCGGCGGTTTCATAGACCACACTGTAGCCCCCGTCGGACACCGTACGGGCAATGCAGGCAGAAAGGAAGGTCTTGCCCAAGCCGGGGTTACCGTTAAGCAGGAGATTGCCGGATTTTAGGGTAAAGCTCTGGGCATACCGCTTACAGACACCGAAGCTCAAGGCCATAACCTCTCTGGGACTTGCCCCCAAAGCCGGGTCGAAGGCATCGGAATAGTAGTCCAGGCGGAAATTGCCGAAGCTTTCCAGATTCGTGCCGGACAGGACAGTCAGTTCTTTCCGCTGCTCCTGGCGGCACAGCTCCCGCAGGCACTCACACATTTCGCTTCCTACATAGCCGCTGCCCCCGCAAAGGGTGCAAATGGGGCTGTCGTCCAGGAAACCCTCTTCAAAATGATCTTCAATGAGCCATTGCCGCTCTTCCTGCAAAGCAAGATTCTCCTGCTGGATACGGTGGAACTGTTCCTCCCCTTCCTCACCCTGGGTAAACATCATTTTTGCGGCCTGTGCCATGGTTTTCCGCAGTTCCCGGTCGATCTCCCGCAAGCGGGGCACCATTTCATAAGCCTGCTGTAAGTGCCGGGCATTTTCTGCTTCCCGCTCTGCTCTAGCTTCTTCCAGCCGTGCCCGTGCCCGGAGCAAAACTTCTCCTGAATATGCCATAGCTTAGTCCTCCTTGTTTTGCTGTTCTCTCTCCCGGAGCATCCGGGCAATGGCTTCCCGCTCATATTCCCCAAGCCCCGCAGAGCCTGCCTGTACCCGCTGGGTCTGCTGGGTAGCCTGTCTGGCTGCTCCGGAAGCGGCTGCAGGGGCAGGTCTGTCCCCGGTGCGGATTTGCGCCCCGGTGTGAAGCCCCTGGCGGTGCCAGCTTGCTAAAATCTTATCCATGTACGCCCATTTCAGGCCGCCGGTGTTGAGGCAGGTCTTTTCATAGGCAATTTGCAGAGCTTCCCGATCAAAGCCCATAGAAAGCCAGTTCAGGGCATAGCGTTCCTCGGCTGGGGTGAGGTTGCGTCCGGATATCTGCAAAAGTCTTGTAAGGGATGCAAGCTGGGTATGCCGGGTGTTTTCTGCCTGAATGTATGCAACCGCATCTTCCAGTGTTTCTACACCCTTTTCCCACCAGAGGTAGGCTTCTTTTTCAATGGTTCTCAAAGAAGGGTTGCGGTTGTTGCCGCGGCGAAGCTGCCGCTCCTTGCAGTAGCTTACCAAAAGATGAATAACCTCTCCGGGGAAGCCTAAGTAATTGCGAATGGTCAGAAGGATTTTCAGTTCCTCTGTGGTGAGAATACGGCCTAAAACCCGCTGCACCTCCCCGGTCAGGCAGGGAAAGTCCTCCGTGCGGGACAGGGCATTCATCACATCCTGCTCGGTGTACTGGGGGAGCTGCTGGGGAAGAGGGCATCTGGTGGGCTGGTCCTGCCAAAGTCCCAACTGCCGCAGGGTTGCCATGGCCTGATTCAGTCGAGCCGGGGTAAAGGATAGTGCCTCCCCCGCCTGGCAGGGGTCGTTTCCACCCTGCCGGAACAGGAAAAGCAGTGCCGCATCCCCATTGCCGGAGGCCAGGAGCTTATAAAGTTGGGTCTGGGTCAGGGTGATGTCCTTGGTGTTCATGGAGGCCTCCTAAAAAATACTAATCCAGTTTACTGTCTGTGACATTATATCACAAAATTCGTTTTGGAGCAAGAAAGGCAAGGCCCAAGTTGTGACAAAAAGTATGGACGAATTTTGTGAAAGGACTGTATGTTGTGGTAGAGAAGACCAAGGGATACTAATTTTTGTTGAAGGGTGTTAAATTCTTGTTTATCTTACTAACTTATGGGTTGCACTGGTGCGGCAGCACCCCAACCTTCCCCTCAGGGGTGGTGCGCCGCACCATAGCACACCAACAACTGCTAAGATAAACCAAAATTTACAGCAAGCTGTCCCCCGTCTTCTCCATTTCCCCATATTCCCTCTATGCAATTTCTAAAACCTGTGCTATAATCAAGAAAAACTTTGGGGAGGCGCAACCATGGTAATTTCCGGTCTTCAAAAAATGACCTTGCTGGATTTTCCCGGCAAAGTGGCCTGCACCGTGTTTTTACAGGGCTGCAACTTCCGCTGTCCCTTCTGCCATAACAGCCCCCTTTTAGGCGCAAATGCCCCGGAAACCATCCCCCGGGAGCAGCTTCATTCCTTCCTGAAGAGCAGAAAGGGGCTCTTGGATGGTGTCTGTATCACCGGGGGTGAACCCACCTTGCAAAAGAACTTGCCGGAGCTTTTTTCTCAAATCAAGGCCCTTGGCTATGCCATCAAACTGGACACCAACGGCAGCCGCCCGGAGGTTTTGAAGTCGCTGGCAGAACAGCGCCTTGTGGACTATGTAGCCATGGATGTGAAAAACAGCCCCGCAGAATATGGCAAAACTACCGGCTGCGGAAATCTTCCCTTAAAAGACTTGGAGGAAAGCCTGCGTTTCCTCATAGGTGGACAGTTTCCCTATGAGCTGCGAACCACTGTGGTGGCAGAACTTCACAACACCAAAACAATGACTGATATGGGCATATGGCTAAGCTCCCTTTGCCCCGGAAGGAAGCCCAAAAAGCTGTTCCTTCAATACTTTGTAGACCGGGAGGGAGTTCTCCGGAAGGGCCTTAGCGCCCCTACCCAGGAACGTATGGCACAGTACGCGGACATTCTTGCACCCTTTGTGGACGAAGTACACATTCGCGGGTGACATAACACAATATTTTGTGTTTTACCCCTATATTTAGACACAGCATATTGACATTCACCCCAACATCTAGTATAATGCAGACGATACGCTCACTACAGGCGGTATCGTCTGTATTTTCATAGAGGACGAAAAAAGAGGAGGTAATCCCCATGTACCAGGTACTAAAGCGCGACGGTGGCACTGTGGAGTTTGAGATTTCCAAGATCAGCTCTGCCATGGTCAAGGCCTTTGAAGCGCAGAACAGAAAGTATCATCCCAGTGTCATCAATATGCTGGCACTTCAGGTCAGCGCAGACTTTGAGCCCAAGATCAAAGACGGCTTCATTGCCGTGGAAGACATTCAGGACAGCGTAGAACGGGTGCTGTCCCCTGCCGGTTACTCCGATGTAGCCCAGGCATACATCCTCTACCGTAAGCAGAGAGAAAAGATCCGCAATGTTGGCTCTGCTCTGGTCAACTACAAGGATCTGGTAGACAACTATCTGAAGATTGCTGACTGGCGTGTTAAGGAGAACTCCACTGTTACCTATTCCGTAGGTGGCCTGATCCTCAGCAACTCCGGTGCCATCACCGCCAACTACTGGCTCAGTGAGATCTACGACAACGAGGTCGCCGAAGCCCACCGCAGCGCTGCCATGCATCTGCATGACCTTTCCATGCTCACTGGCTACTGCGCCGGCTGGAGCTTAAAGCAGCTCATTCAGGAAGGTCTGGGCGGCGTTCCCGGCAAGATCACTTCTGCCCCTGCCAAGCACCTGTCCACCCTCTGCAGCCAGATGGTCAACTTCCTGGGCATCATGCAGAACGAATGGGCCGGCGCACAGGCTTTCTCCTCCTTCGATACATATCTGGCTCCCTTTGACAAGGTGGACAACCTTTCCCAGAGAGAGGTCAAGCAGTGTATCCAGTCCTTTATTTACGGCGTGAACACCCCCTCCCGTTGGGGTACGCAGGCTCCCTTCTCTAACATCACTCTGGACTGGACTGTTCCTGCCGACCTGCGGGATATGCCTGCCATCGTTGGCGGCAAGGAGATGGACTTCACCTACGGTGACTGCAAGAAGGAAATGGACATGGTCAACCGGGCCTTCATTGAAGTTATGATCGAAGGCGATGCCAACGGCCGTGGCTTCCAGTATCCCATCCCCACCTACTCCATCACCAGAGATTTCGACTGGAGCGAAACCGATAACAACAAGCTCCTGTTTGAAATGACTGCCAAATACGGTACCCCCTATTTCTCCAACTACATCAACTCCGATATGGAGCCCTCCGATGTGCGCAGTATGTGCTGCCGCCTCCGTCTGGATCTCCGTGAGTTGCGGAAAAAGTCCGGTGGCTTCTTCGGTTCCGGCGAGTCCACCGGCTCTGTAGGTGTCGTTACCATCAACCTACCCCGGATCGCATACCTGGCTGAGAACGAAAAGGACTTCTATGCCCGTCTGGACAAGCTCATGGACATTGCCGCCCGGAGCTTAAAGACCAAGCGTACTGTCATTACCAAGCTCATGGACAACGGCCTGTACCCCTACACCAAGCGGTACCTGGGCAGCTTCAACAACCACTTCTCCACCATCGGCCTCATCGGTATGAACGAAGTTGGCCTCAACGCCAAGTGGCTCCGTGCTGACCTGACCAGCCCCAAGGTTCAGACCTTTGCACAGGAGGTTCTGGATCATATGAGAGAGCGGCTCAGCGACTATCAGGAGCAGTACGGCGACCTGTACAACCTGGAAGCCACTCCCGCCGAGTCCACCACCTACCGCTTCGCCAAGCACGACAAGGAGAAGTACCCCGGCATCATCACCGCCAACGAAAACGGCACCCCCTACTACACCAACTCCTCCCACCTGCCCGTGGGCTACACTGAGGACATCTTCTCCGCGCTGGACATTCAGGACGAGCTCCAAACCCGGTACACCTCGGGCACTGTCTTCCACGCCTTCCTGGGCGAGAAGCTGCCTGACTGGAAGGCCGCTGCTGCTCTGGTTCGAAAGATCGCTGAGAACTTCAAGCTCCCCTACTACACCATGTCCCCCACCTATTCCGTCTGCGCCGAGCATGGCTACCTTGCCGGTGAGCACCATGTGTGCCCCCACTGTGGTCAGAAGGCCGAAGTCTACAGCCGTATCACCGGCTACTACCGCCCGGTTCAGAACTGGAACGACGGCAAATCTCAGGAGTTTAAGGATCGGAAGGTCTACAACATCGACCGCAGTGACATTACCGGCAAGGGTATTGCCGTTGCCGCTCCTATTACAATGGAAGAAGCTCCCGAAGTCTGCGAAGTACCGGTTTGCGAAGCAACCGCCCCCGCAGTGCGTAAGATCATGCTGTTCTCCCGGGTGACCTGCCCCAACTGCCGTGTTGCAGAAGGTCTGCTGAGCAAGGCCGGTATCGCTTACGAAAAGCATATTGCCGATCAGGAGCTGGATCTGTGCCGATCCCTGAGCATCAAGGGCGCACCCACTCTGGTTGTGGAAACCGCCAACGGCACTGCCACTTACTACAGCGTGCCGGAGATCAAAAAGTTCATCGCATCCATGTAACAAAAAAGAAAGCCCCAGCTCGTCTGGGGCTTTTTCACGAAGAGAGGTAATTCTATGCATGATATTATCGTTGTGGGTGGTGGTCCCGCTGGCCTCACAGCCGCAATTTACGCACTTCGCGCTGGTAAAACAGTTCTGGTTATTGAGAAAAACGGCTTCGGCGGTCAGATCGCCTTTTCTCCCAAGGTGGAAAACATTCCCGGATTCCGTCAGATCAGCGGTGCGGCCTTTGCCGATCAGCTCACAGAGCAGGCCATGGATCTGGGCGCGGATGTAGAGCTGGAAAAGGTCATCGGCTGCGAGAAGTTTGAGGGCGGCTTCCGGGTCACAACCGAAGAAGGCAGCACCTTTGAAGGAAAGTCCGTGATTCTGGCAGTAGGCGTCAAGCACCGCACACTGGGACTACCTGGGGAAGCCGATCTCATTGGCAACGGCATTTCCTTCTGCGCCGTGTGTGACGGAGCTTTTTATACCGGGCAAGAGGTTGCCATGATTGGTGGCGGCAACTCTGCCTTGCAGGAAGCACTGTTGCTTTCCGAGGTCTGCAAAAAGGTGACCGTTGTGCAGAACCTCCCCTATTTCACAGGAGAGAAGCGGCTGGTGGACGCCCTTGCAGAAAAAAACAATGTGGAAATCATGTTCGGCACTGTGGTAACCGGATACGAAACAGAAAGCGGAAATCTCACCAGTCTGCGGCTTCGCAAAGATGAAACAGGTGAAGAAACCTCAATTACAGTTGACGGTGTTTTCTTAGCAGTGGGTCTCATTCCGGAAAACGGCGCTTTCGCCCATCTGGCTGCAACCAATGACTGGGGCTATTTTGCCAGTGGGGAAGACTGCCGCACCCAGACCGAAGGAGTTTTTGTTGCCGGAGACTGCCGGAACAAGCAGATTCGTCAGGTGGTAACAGCCGCCGGTGACGGAGCAATCGCCGCTATGGCCGCTTGTCGTTATTTGGAGCAGTAAGTATCAATCATAATTAGACAAATCCCCCACCGGATTTCTCCGATGGGGGAAAGTTTAATTAAGATTGTGGATTACTCCTCGATCTCGGTAACGACGCCGGAACCGACGGTACGGCCACCCTCACGGATAGCGAAACGCAGGCCCTTCTCGATAGCGATGGGGGTAATCAGCTCAACGGACATAACAACGTTGTCGCCAGGCATGCACATCTCAACGCCCTCGGGCAGGTTGATGATGCCGGTAACGTCGGTAGTACGGAAGTAGAACTGGGGACGATAGTTGTTGAAGAAAGGAGTATGACGGCCGCCTTCTTCCTTGGACAGGACGTAAACCTGGCCCTTGAACTTAACCAGAGGCTTGATGGAGTTGGGCTTAGCCAGAACCTGGCCACGCTCAATGCTCTTCTTGTCAACGCCACGGAGCAGAGCGCCGATGTTGTCGCCGGCTTCTGCGTAGTCCAGCAGCTTGTGGAACATTTCGATGTCGGTAACGACAGTGCTGGTCTTCTCTTCGTTCAGGCCAACGATTTCGACGGGCTCATTCTTCTTGATCTGGCCACGCTCAACACGACCGGTAGCAACGGTGCCACGGCCGGAGATGGTGAAGACGTCCTCAACGGGCATCAGGAAGGGCATGTCGGCCTTACGGTCGGGAGTGGGGATGTAGTCGTCGACAGCATCCATCAGTTCCTTGATGCAGGCGTAGTCGGGATCAGCGGGGTCGTAGGACTCGCAGATCAGAGCGTTCAGAGCGGAACCCTTGACAATGGGGGTGTCGTCGCCGGGGAACTCGTAGTAGTCCAGAGTCTCGCGGACTTCCATCTCAACCAGCTCAAGCAGCTCTTCGTCGTCGACCTGATCGCACTTGTTCAGGAAAACAACGATAGCGGGAACGCCAACCTGACGGGCCAGCAGCAGGTGCTCCTTGGTCTGAGCCATGGGGCCGTCGGTAGCAGCGATAACCAGGATAGCGCCGTCCATCTGGGCAGCACCGGTGATCATGTTCTTGATATAGTCGGCGTGGCCGGGGCAGTCAACGTGAGCATAGTGACGAGCTTCGGTCTGATACTCAACATGAGCAGTGTTGATCGTGATACCACGAGCCTTCTCTTCGGGAGCCTTATCGATGGAAGCGTAGTCCTCGAAGCTGGCCTTGCCGGAGAAAGACAGGTACTTGGTGATAGCGGCGGTCAGAGTGGTCTTGCCGTGGTCAACATGGCCGATGGTGCCGATGTTAACATGAGGCTTGGTTCTTTCAAATTTCTGCTTTGCCATTGAAAAAATCCTCCTGTAACTTATAAATTAAATGAATTTTGTTCTCAATTCTTGCCGAACTGCTACTATCTTACTACAGATTTCCCAGAAAGGCAAGTAAAATTTCGTTAGCGAGCGCGTTTTGATACAATATCTTCGCTCTTGGACTTGGGCAGCTCCGTATAGTGGCTGGGCTCCATGGAATACTGACCACGGCCCTGGGTCTTACTGCGCAGATCGGTGGCATAACCGAACATTTCGGACAGAGGCACATTGGCATCGATCTGGGTAGAACCGTTTCTGGGGATCTGACCAAGGATATTGCCACGACGGGCAGTAATATCGCCAATGACAGTGCCCATATATTCATCAGGCACAACAACGGCAACCTTCATAATGGGCTCCAGGATCACGGGGTTTGCCTTCCGGCAGGCTTCCTTGAAGGCCATGGAACCGGCGATCTTGAAAGCCATGTCGGAGGAGTCGACCTCGTGATAAGAACCGTCGTACAAGGTGACCTTCACATCCACCACAGGGAATCCGGCCATAACACCGGCCTGCATGGCGCCCTGAATACCGGCGTCGACAGCAGCGATATATTCCTTGGGGACTGCGCCGCCAACCACTGCGTTGACGAACTCGTAGCCCTTGCCGGACTCGTTGGGCTCCACACGGATCTTAACATGACCGTACTGACCCTTACCGCCGGACTGCCGGGCGTACTTGGTATCCTGCTCCACATTTCTGCGGATGGTCTCCTTATATGCGACCTGGGGAGCGCCGACATTGGCCTCCACCTTAAACTCCCTCAGGAGTCTGTCTACGATGATCTCCAGATGGAGCTCACCCATACCGGCGATGATGGTCTGACCGGTTTCCTCGTCGGTGTAAGTCCGGAAGGTGGGGTCTTCCTCTGCCAGCTTAGCCAGGGCAATGCCCATCTTCTCCTGACCGGCCTTGGTCTTGGGCTCGATGGCGACCCGGATAACGGGCTCAGGGAATACCATGGATTCCAGAATAATGGGATGATCTTCATCGCAGAAGGTATCGCCGGTGGTGGTGTTCTTCACGCCGACCACAGCGGCAATATCGCCGGAGTAGACAACTTCGATATCTTCCCGATGGTTGGCATGCATCTGCAGGATTCTGCCCAGACGCTCACGAGCCTTCTTGGTAGAATTCATTACAGTGGTGCCCTTAGCCAGCTTGCCGGAATAGACCCGGAAGTAGCAGAGCTTGCCAACGAAGGGATCCGTCGCGATCTTGAAGGCCAGTGCAGAGAAAGGCGCATCATCGGAAGCGGGACGGAAGTCTTCTTCCTCGGTATCGGGGTTGATGCCCTTGATGCCCTTCTTATCCAGAGGGGAGGGCATATAGTCCACAACAGCATTGAGCATTTCCTGCACGCCCTTGTTCTTATAAGAAGAACCGCAGACCACAGGAATGATCTTATTTTCGATGGTAGCCTGACGGATGGCGGCCTTAATCCGCTCCAGGGGGATATCCTCCCCTTCCAGGAACATTTCCATGATCTCGTCGTCCACATCGGACACGGAATCCAGCATTTTCTCCCGGTATTCCTCAGCCAAATCTACCAAATCTTCGGGGATTTCCTCTTCCCGCATATCCTTGCCCAGCTCATCATAGAAGATGTATGCTTTCATCTTCAGCAGGTCGATTACGCCACGGAAATCGCTCTCTGCACCGATGGGCAGCTGAATGGGCACGGCGTTGCACTTCAGCCGGTCGTGGATCATGTCCAGAACACGGAAGAAGTTTGCACCGGTGATGTCCATTTTATTGACATAGATCATGCGAGGGACCTTGTACTCGTCGGCCTGACGCCAAACGGTCTCGGTCTGAGGCTCTACCCCGCCCTTGGCGCACAGAACGGTAACAGAACCGTCCAGCACACGCAGGGAACGCTCGACTTCCACGGTAAAGTCCACGTGACCCGGAGTATCAATAATATTGATCCGGCAGTCCTTCCAGAAGCAAGTAGTAGCAGCAGAAGTGATGGTGATGCCACGCTCCTGCTCCTGTGCCATCCAGTCCATGGTAGCAGCACCATCGTGGGTCTCACCCAGCTTGTGGCTACGGCCGGTATAGAACAGGATACGCTCTGTGGTGGTGGTCTTACCGGCGTCGATGTGAGCCATGATGCCGATATTTCTGGTGTTCTCAAGCGAGTACTCTCTAGGCATAGGAAAACTCCTTTATTACCAACGGAAGTGGGAGAAAGCCTTGTTGGCTTCTGCCATCTTGTGGGTATCCTCGCGCTTCTTCACAGAAGCACCAGTGTTGTTGTATGCGTCCATGATCTCAGCAGCCAGGCGCTCCTTCATGGTGCTTTCACCACGCTTGCGGCTGTAAGCGGTGATCCAACGCAGGCCGACGGTCTGACGGCGGGCGGGACGAACTTCGATAGGCACCTGATAGGTGGCGCCACCCACACGGCGGGACTTAACCTCGACGGCGGGCATAATGTTTTCCATGGCCTGCTGGAAAATTTCCAGGCCATTCTTGCCGAGCTTTTCCTCGACAATCTCAAAAGCACCGTAGACGACTTTCTGGGCGACACCCTTCTTGCCATCCAGCATGATGCTGTTGACGAGCTTAGTTACCAGAACGGAGTTATAAACAGGATCCGGCAGGACCTCTCTCTTGGGTACATTACCTCTTCTGGGCACTTCGCTTCCCTCCTTCATATTAAGATGATTTCATAGGTACTTCAGAAGTGTACTTCTGTTGGTGCTTGCCAGAAGTTCTTTACAGGAATGTCACATTCTATAAAAAACGTCAGGCAAGGCGTTGCCTTGCATAAGGCGTGTTGTTGCTAGGATAAAATGGGGCAAAGGGAGAAGTTTTTATTACTTCTTGCCGGCCTTGGGCCGCTTTGCGCCGTACTTGGAGCGAGACTGCTTCCGGTTCTGCACGCCCTGGGTATCCAGAGTGCCGCGGATAATGTGGTAACGAACACCGGGAAGGTCCTTTACACGGCCGCCACGGATCAGCACCACGGAGTGCTCCTGCAGGTTGTGGCCGACACCGGGGATATAAGCGGAAACTTCGTATCCGTTGGTCAGGCGCACACGGGCGATCTTACGCAGAGCAGAGTTAGGCTTCTTGGGGGTGGTGGTTCTGACTGCGGTGCAGACGCCTCTCTTCTGGGGGGAGGACAGGTCGGTGGCCTTGTTCTTCAGAGTGTTGACACCCTTCTGCAGAGCAGGGGAGTTGGACTTGTAGGTGGCCTGCTGTCTGCCCTTTCTCACGAGCTGGTTAAAAGTAGGCATTGGGTTCTCCTTTCTTTGGTTCTCGCCTTGTTGGCGGATTTTATATCCACAGGCACTGGCCTGTTGGAATCGGGATCACTTAACGGTTGCAGCAGCTGCCGCGCCCACGGATATCCCGAAGGCATTGCCCAGTTCTTCCATGGAATCTACCCAGTGGAAGGGCACATTTCCGGCCTTGCACATCGCCACGATCTCGTCTGTCAGGCGAGGGTCGGCATCCTGTGCCACATAGACCCGCAGGGCAGAACCTGCCCGCAGAGCCTTCTTTAGCTGCTTTACGCCCACAACATAATTTTGTTCCCCAAGGTTAGCCTGGGAGGGGGGCACCTCCGAGGGGGGTTCAGTTATTATATCCATACGGCTTACTATTATACTACCTTTTCGGGAAAAGTCAACAAAAATAAGTATATTTTTTCTACCTTTTGCCAGATTTTTTTTGCTTTTTTCTGAACTAAAATCACCGGGCAGCCTGCGGAGGCAAGGAATGCCGAAACCCACAGAAAAAACGAAAAAAGAAGCGGCAGCAACGGGGAAAATTCCTGTTTATCTTACTAACTGACGATAGAATCCGTAGGGACACCCGTCCCCGGGTGTCCGCAAACCTTCGATTTTCAGAGTTGCCCAGGGCTTGCACTGGTGCGGCAGCACCCAAGGCTCCCTTGTGCAAAGGGAGCTGGGCAGATTATAATACGAAGTGCAACACCCAAAATAAATAGAGACAATACGCAAACCTTAGTGTAAAATGTAGTTACCACACAAACAAACTACA
>JAZQXK010000049.1:0-70267 GCA_045632785.1 Faecousia sp. | reverse complement strand
CATGGGGAATACGCAACAGACGAAAACGGACTTGCCGTTCCCAACCGCTTCGATACATCCTGCTACGGCCAGGCCCAGCTTGACTGGCTGAAGGATGTGGCTTTGGACATGGCAGATGATGATTGGAGTGCAATTATCATTACCCATGTTCCCCCTATTACAGCCGACTACGCTGTGGATTACATTCCCTTCCGCGGAATCATTGATGACTTTGTAAACAGGAAAACAGGAACCTGGAGCTATGCCGACGGTGTGGACGGCTGGAGCAACTGCTCTGTTTCCACTGATTTCACCAACGCAAAGGGGCAGATCATAGCGGTCTTGTCAGGCCATATCCACCAGGATAATTACTTTGCGGACATAACCTGGTCCCACATTGTGAAGGTCCCTCTGATCACCGTTACCACAGCCGGCGGCGATGTGCGGGACGAAAACGCCCCCGCAAGAGTAGATAACACAGCAACGGAAACCGCCTTTGATGTTGTCACCATCAACCGCAAAACCAGGAAAATTTACTGCACCAGAATCGGCGCAGGATTTGACCGCGGTTTTAACTACTAACCAGGCGACTAAGAAAAGCTTTTTCGTATATAGCGTCCCCCCACTGGGGGGTGGTGCAGTAAATGAAAGGCAACCTCTAAAACAGAATAATCCCAGACTTCCCACGGCCGGGTCCATATTGGACCCGGCCGCAAATGCTTGTAAGGGTGTACTGTTGAGTTTCTACAGTGTAGCGAATTCTGCGGCAGAAGCTGTTCTTTGATATTATTGATACATGGATGTCTATTTGATGCATGGTGAAAATTGATTTTAATCCTTGTAAAGCCTCCTTAAATGTGGTATGATAGTTTCGGATAGGAGTCCGTTCTTTCTGCGTGACTCCTGGCGAAAGTCCGGTAATTGGCATGAGGTACGCATATATTTGGTTGTGTTCGTTTCTAATAGACTGAGTGCTTTGCCTGAGAAAGGAATATGGTTGCCTCTGCCATGCGAGGAGTGAAATTGCCCGATGAACAAAAAAAGGGGAATATATCAAAGGTTTTTTAAGGTGCCCCAAGATTTTATCATTGCACTTATGGCCCTGGTGATTTTGAGCCCGGTATTGCTGGTGGTTGCAATTATAGTTCGGTTGAAGCTGGGTAGCCCGGTTCTGTTTAAGCAAGAGCGGCCCGGCTTAAACGGAAAGGTCTTCAAAATGTATAAGTTCAGATCCATGAGTGATGCCAGGGACAAAGATGGAAACCTGCTGCCGGACAAGGAGCGTCTGGGAACGTTTGGTGCCAAGCTGCGCAGCACATCCTTAGACGAGCTGCCTGCCCTGCTGAACATATTGCAGCTTAAAATGTCCCTTGTGGGACCAAGGCCTTTGTTGTGCCAGTACATGACCAGATATAATGCGCATCAGGCAAGGCGTCATGAGGTGCGTCCAGGCATTACCGGCTACGCCCAAGTACACGGACGGAACGCCATTAGCTGGGAAGAAAAGTTTGACTACGATGTGCAATATGTGGATAACATAACATTTCTTGGGGATTGGAAAATCATTTTCAAGACCATTGCCACTGTTCTGAAACGAGAAGGCATCAATTCCGGTTCGGCCGTTACCATGGAAGAATTTATGGGCACAGCAGGGGAAAGGAACTGAAGGGCATGGAAAAACAATTGGTCATTCTTGGAGCGGGCGGACACGGCAAGGTTATTGCCGATATTGCGAAAATGTCCGGGTACACCGACATCATTTTTCTGGATGACAACAGGGACAAAAAAGAATGCGCCGGCTATCCCATCTGCGGGCCCCTTAAGGCTGTTTCGGAATACCGGCACAGAGATATGGTTGTTGCCATAGGGAATTGCAACGCCAGACGGGAAATACAGACCCGGCTTGAAGAACATAATATAAAGCTTGCCACCTTGATTCACCGTAATGCGGTAGTTGCCGATGATGCTGTAATCGGTGCAGGGACAGTTGTTATGGCCGGAGCGATCATAAATCCGGCGACCGTTATTGGAAAGGGCTGTATCATAAATACCGCATCCAGTGTAGATCACGATAACCGGATCGGAGATTTCGTTCACATCTCAGTGGGTACGCATCTGGCAGGTACCGTATCCATTGGAGATTGTAGCTTCGTAGGAGCCGGAGCCGTTGTGATACCAAATATCAATATCTGCCGGGACTGCACCATAGGAGCCGGAGCCGTTGTGATTCGGAACGCCACAGAAGGCGGGGTCTATGTGGGAGTACCGGCAAAACGCCTGCCAAAATAGAATAACGCATGGGGAAAAGATATGAATATATTGTTCCTTACCCTGTATCGGATAGAAAACATCCATAACAAGGGTATTTATGAGGATTTGCTTCGAGAATTTCTAAAAAATCATCACGATGTTTATGTTGTATCCCCCACGGAACGCAGATATGGCGAGGAAACACATGTGCAAGTCGGAGAGGGATATCGCCTGTTGAAAGTCAAGACAGGAAATATTCAAAAGACCAACCTCGTGGAGAAAGGCATCGCAACCTTGCTTCTTGAGTCGCAGTATATTTCTGCCATACGAAAGCACTTGCCGGATGTAAAATTTGACCTTGTGCTGTATTCTACACCTCCGATCACACTGGCTGGTGTCGTTCAATATATAAAGAATAGAGACAACGCCCGGACATATCTGCTCTTGAAGGATATTTTCCCTCAAAATGCAGTGGATATCGGAATCATGTCCAAAACAGGCATCAAAGGAACACTGTATAAATATTTCCGCAGCAAAGAGAAGGCACTTTATGCCCTTTCTGACAGGATCGGATGTATGAGTCCCGCAAATGCCGCGTATGTGATCGAACACAATCCCGAGGTAGCAGCAGAAAAGGTGGAGGTTTGCCCCAACTGCATAGAGCCCATAGACACATCCATAGATGCCCAAGAGCGGAAAATGCTGCGGGAGCGCTACGGCATTCCTCAGGACAGAACGGTGTTCGTTTATGGCGGCAATTTAGGGAAGCCTCAGGGCATCGATTTTTTAATGGATTGCCTGCAAAATCAAAGGGACAATGACAAGGTGTTCTTTTTGATTGTTGGGGACGGCACCGAATACGGAAAGCTCCACTCCTTTGTGAGCAGCGGAACAGTCAAGAATGTAAAGCTGCTGAGACAAATGCCCCGAGATGAATATGACAAAATGATTGCGGCCTGCGACGTGGGCATGATCTTCCTGGATTACCGCTTCACCATTCCCAATTTTCCCAGCCGCCTGCTGTCGTATATGCAGGCGAGACTTCCGGTGCTGGCTGTAACAGATGTCAATACAGACATTGGGAAGATCATTGTAGAAAATGACTTCGGTTGGTGGTGCGAAAGCAGGGATGCAGATGCCTTTGGTCGCTTGACTGGAGAGCTGGGCAGCTGCGATTATCTTGCTATGGGTCAAATTGCGTGGGGGTATTTGAATTGCCATTATCATGTGGCGGCTGCGTATGAAACCATCGTGCATCACTTGAATAACTAACTGAGATGAATTGATATGAAGATATTTGCCTTTAATACCGTAAGAGCCCCCTACCGTGTGGATTTATATAATCTTCTGGGCAAAAAGGCGGAACTGACTGTTTTTTTTGAGCAGGAGCATGACCCAGTAAGAAACCCGGAATGGTACGCTACAGACTACCATGGCTTTAGCATGAAGCACGCCAAAAAATGGCACAAGTCCTTGAGATACCCCAAATTCGATGTACTGGCGGCTGTGAAGAAAAAAGATGCCGATCTGGTCTATATGAGCGAGTGGAGCTCCGTAACGGCCCTATTACTGATTACCAAGTGCATTGTAGGCAGGATTCCCTATGTCATCAGCATGGATGGCTATTTGGAATGGCCGGGGAAAAGGGTAAGCCCAGTGAAGCGATTCGTCAAGAAGGTAATTGCGCGCCATGCTATGGCTACCATTGGTACCGGGGAGTCCACGGCTCGGTATGCGCAGTCCATTGGATTTTCCAAAGACCGCATTTTTACAGTAGGCTTTACTACGGTAAAGGATGCGGAGCTTATGCGAGGGCCCCTTTCTGTGGAGCAGAAGGCCGCCTTGAAAGAAGCTATGAGCCTTGATCCAGATGCCCATTATGTGCTTAGCGTGGGGCAATTGGTGGACCGCAAAGGCTATGACCTTCTGATTCAATCTTGGGTGCAGCTTCCTTGCCGGGAGAATTGGAAACTTTTGATTGTTGGTGACGGCATCAAAAAAGATGAGCTGCACGATCATATCCGAACTGCCGGACTTTCTGATGTGATAATACTTCCCGGTGTGGATAAGAAGACCTTGTTCCGGTATTACCAGTGTGCAGACATTTTTGCCTTAAGTACCCGAGAGGATATTTGGGGGTTGGTCATTAACGAAGCTATGGCCGCCGCACTGCCGGTGTTGACTACAAAACAGTGTGTAGCCGGTGTGGAGCTGGTAGAAACTGGTGTCAACGGCTTTCTTTATGATTGCGATGACACGGCTCAATGTGCCGCCTGTATGCGTCAGCTCATAGAGGACGGCGCTCTCCGGGAACGGATGGGCAAGAATAACCTCGGCAAAATGAAAAACTTTACGGTGGAGCGGGAAGCGGACAAGATTTTTGAGATATTGACCGACTTGTTGGCTCACAAAAACGACTGATTACACCGGAGGTATGAGAATGATTTTGTATCTCAGTCAAGCAACTGCATATCCCATCTATGACAGACTGTTTCTGGAGGGCAAAATCAAATCCGGTTACCAGGCGCAGAAGTTTAACAGCAATGTGGTAATGGGGTTGTCACGGTTTAAGGAAGTTATTTGCCTTTCTGCCCTTCCTTATGTTGGTGTGCCTGCACCCCGCATTGACGAAACGCATGATGGTGTTCGTTATGTAGCGGTGAAAAACACAGTAGGCAAGCTGCACAAACCTGCAAATTTGCTTCGTTTGGTAAAAGAGGGGTGGAAGATTTGCAAGGAACATAAGGTTGAGCACATTGTGTGCGATGCTTACTCCCTTTCGCCCAATTATGCAGCCCGCTTTCTCTCCAAGATTTTTGGAATTCCCTCAGTAGGCATCATTACAGACTTACCAGGCCTTCTGGGCCCCCAAAAAACACTGAGCAAGAGTGTTTCCAGAATGCAAGGTTTTGAAAAATATGTATTGCTCACAGAGGCTATGAATCCTCTGGTAAACCCCAAGCAAAAGCCCTATATGCTTATGGAAGGGATCTGCTCCAACAGCATCCCCCGATATATTTCTGCTGAGTGCAGAGAGAAAACCATTGTGTACAGTGGCTCTCTATGGAAGGAAAATGCCGGTATCGAGTACTTGGTGGGGGGGTTTCTGAAGGCGGGACTGGATGGCTATAGTCTTTTGTTGTATGGCACAGGAGAGCTTGTTCCTTGGATCGAGGCGATCAGCCGGGAGCACAGCAATGTGCGGTACATGGGATGCGTTACCAACGAGGAGATGGTTGAAATCCAATCCAAAGCTTCCTTACTGGTTAACCCAAGACCTTCCGGCGAGGAGTTTTGCAAGTATTCTTTCCCGTCAAAGACCATTGAGTACATGCTGAGCGGGACTCCTGTGCTTATAACAAGGCTTCCTGGTATCCCTGCGGAGTACTTTGAATATTGTTATACTATAAATCAAGAAAGCGAAGAGGGGATGGCAGCTGCTCTGCGGGACGTTTTCCGGGATAAAGGGCGCCTTTCTGTAGGCGTTGCAGCGAGAGAATATGTTATGACTCATAAAAGCTGTGATATGCAAGCGGAGCGGTTGAACGACTTTTTTTGTGTGCAATAATCAAGCAAGGATGATGGAAGTAACCTGCTTTGATTTTTCCGTTTATCGGAACGATATTATCAAAGATTATTGGCGCAGCATCAACTGTGAGTTTGTTCTTTCGGCTATGAAGGAATTGTGCAGGATTTGAAAGGTTCGTACTACATGAGACTAAAGATAACACGAAGCAGATTGTATCATTTCGTCATTACACTTTTGCTGATTATGGCCGGAATGAATTTTTTGAACCAATCCTATTATTTTTTTCTTGCGGCAGTAGCACTTGCAATTGTAATCGGCAGGCGTATTGCCATCGATGCAGATGCGATTTGCCTGATGCTTGTTGGGGCGTCCTGGGTAGTCTTTTCTCCCATGGGTCATGACACCATAACCAATACCATCAAGCCCTTGCTATATGTTTTTGCATATTTTGCAGGTGCTTGCTATTTGTCGTATTCTTGTAAGAATAAGGATGCTGCGGCGACCGAAAAGGTATTTATACGAATGACGGTACTGCTGTCTATAGGGCCCTTTATCCATTATGTGCTCAATATGTTTTATAATCAGGGCTTTTCGAGCCGCAATACAATCGATTTTTGGACCAGGACAGTGCTGGGCGCCACAAATCAGGCAGCCATGAGTTGCATGGCTATTTCCGTTGCAATTAGTGCATTGTTCGCAGGCGTAAAAAAAATGCACAAATTGTTGTCAGTCGTTGTACTTCTGTCAGTCGTGGCCTATAACCTCACCTTGGCGGGAAGAACCACATTTGTTATCATTGCGATTGTGGGAATGCTGTCCAGCGTGTACCTGCACGCAAACAGCAAAAGGACAAAGAAAAGCAAGCTGATTCTGAGAATCGTCCTGATCGCCCTTGGCTTGGTACTATGTTATATCTATGATATTTTCGGGTTAAAAACGGCGATCATGGATTCTAATTTTTATTATCGCTTTTTTGCCGAAACTGCCTATTATGATATAGAGTCGGATACAAGAATGGCCCGAAAGGTTCTTTTTATCAAAAATTTCTCCAGAGGCATCTTCGGCGGTGCACACCTGCGCAATTCCGACATTGGATATGCCCATGATATTATTTTGGATACTTTTGATGAAGCGGGCATTGTTGCTTTTTTTGCCATGATTGTATTCTTAATTCGGAGAGGTATTGCCTTCAGGCGATTTATGAAACGCACAAAAGTGCGGTTAGTATCCAGGCAGATTCTGTTGGGTTTGTATGCCGCATTGCTTTTGCAGTTTATGGTTGAGCCAATTTTGCAGGGGGCTCCGTGGCTATTTACACTGTTTTGCTTCCACAGTGGGATGCTTACTGTTTTTTTTAGGCTGAAGGCCAGAGACGATGCAGCATTAGAGCAATAGGAGGTGTGGTCGTGACAAAGAGGAGCATTCGGGTGGCCTCTGTGAATCTGGGCTTTCACGGCAGCACTGGCACAATCATGCGCAGCCTTAAGATGAAGGCGGACGCACATGGCCTTCCCTATCAAATTGCCGCTCCCGCAGAAAAGGATGAAATTAGGGACACCGATATGATCCGTCTTTGCGGACTGAAAATGAAACAGTATAGCGCCATTGCCTGTGTACTATCGGGTTTGGATGGCTGCTTTGCATGGCTGTCAACCTTGGGATATTTGCGGAAGTTAAAACGCTTCCAACCGGATATTCTTCATTTGCATAATCTGCATTATGGCTATATCAATTTGCCCATGCTGTTCCGTTTCATCAAACGCAATCACATTGCTGTGATATGGACTCTCCATGATTGCTGGTCCTTTACCGGACATTGCCCCCACTTTGTTTGCGAAAAATGTGAAAAGTGGAAAAGCGGCTGTTTTGAATGCCCCAGATATCATGAGTACCCCAAAACAGTCTTTGACAATTCCAAATTCATGTGGAAGTATAAGAAGAAATGGTTTACCGGCATCCCCAATATGACTCTGGTAACCCCATCCAAATGGCTTGGAGACATGGTTTCCCAATCCTTTTTGCGGGACTACCCCAGGCAAGTCATACACAATGGTATTGATTTGTCCGTGTTCCGTCCCATGGACAGTAATTTCAGGGCGGAACATGGGTTGCTGCACAAAAAAGTGGTTTTGGGGGTTGCATTTGAGTGGGATGATAAGAAGGGGTTAGATGTCTTTATTGAACTGGCCCGACGGTTGGGAGAGGAATATGCCGTGGTTCTGGTGGGGGTGGACGATTATGTTGCCCCTTTGTTGCCGGATAATATCTTCGCTATACGCAGGACCAAAAACAGAGAGGAATTGGCAGAGATTTATTCCAGTGCGGATGTCTTTGTAAATCCCACACGGGAGGATACTTTCCCTACGGTGAATATTGAAGCCAATGCCTGCGGCACCCCTGTGGTCACATTCCGAATAGGTGGGAGTCCTGAGTGTATTAGTGCGGAAAGTGGTTCGGTGGTAGAGTGTGATGATATAGATACTCTGGAATCAGAAATCAGAAGGATCTGCACGACACACCCCTTTACAAGAGGCGATTGCGTAAGAAGTGCAAGTCGATTTGGAAGAAATGAACGGTTGGAGGCTTACATCAAGCTATATGAAACAGTTAGACTTAAAAGAGATCAAGGAAATTGAATTGGGGATATTGCTTCAATTCAAATCTTTCTGTGAAACGAACAACATTCGCTACTTTCTATCCAACGGAACCTTACTGGGTGCGGTAAAATACCAAGGCTTCATTCCCTGGGATGATGATATTGATGTTTTTGTTCCCCGTGAGGATTATGACAGACTGATGCGGATATATGCAGACTCAGAGGATTACAAGCTGTTATCTCTGGAGCGTTGCGCAAAGTTCCGTTTTCCTTTTGCCAAGCTGTGCGATATGACAACACGAAAGGACGAAGAAGGCTCCGACAATGGAATGCCCATGGGACTGGATATTGATATTTTCCCCCTGGACAACTCCTGTGCCAGCCAGAAGGAAACAGAAGGCATTATAGAAAAAAACCAAAAAAATATTGAACGCCTTATTTGGTCAAAGCTTCCTTATAGTAAAAGCCGCGGCTTGATCCGCAGTGCTGCCAAACTTCTGGTAATGGGGCTGCATCGTCTTTATGGGGCGGGTCGCATTTGCAGGAGGATGATCCGCACTGCGCAGATGCACCGTGGTGCCAAACCGGATTTTTCCGGGTGCTTTGTTTGGCCGATCTATGGGCAACGGGAGATCATTCCCGCAGAAGCTTTTGCCGAAACAGTGTATCTGGATTTTGAGGGGGTACGGTTTCCTGCTCCTGTGGGGTATGATGCCTATCTGAGAAGTCTCTATGGTGACTACACGCAGGATCCCCCCAAGGAAAAGCAATGTACCCATCACCGCTTCCGAGCCTTCCGCATTTAGGAATCACTTTTGTTTGCTATCCATATTTGCATAAATGGATAACATATATATTTAATAAAATGGGTGGTGTTGCCGGTTTTATGGTCATCAATCTCCGCGTACCGAACTTCAGCCGATACGCAGAGATAAGAGAAAAGCTGATACAAACTAATTAGGAGGAAAACAAATGAAGATGGCAAAAAGATTGCTGGCAATGCTTCTTTGCGTTTGCATGATTATGGGTCTTGCTTCCACGGCAATGGCAGGCTTTGATTATGCGCACAATGAGGCCGCAAGCAGTGATGGTTACTATGACATCATTTCCAAGAAGGACTGGGATATTGCTCCCGGTATTACCGAAACCGAAATCGTTCTGAACAACGAAGCCGGTGACAGACGGCAGGTCGTTCACCTGATGTCTGCTGATATCAACAATGAGTATACCAGAGTTATCAGCAGCTACACCAGAATGGACACCACGAATTACGCCATTTCCACCATTCCCGAGCATGCCGCCTTCCTGGAGGAAGAGTGGGGCGAGAATGTTGTTGGCGCTATGAATACCTGCTTGAGCTGGTACAACAGTGCTGCTTATGCAGAGGATCCCAGCCGTGTCAATGAGCCTCTGGGCTTCATGATGGTTGACGGCGAGGTTCTCTTTGACCACTCCGTTGGCTTCCCTACTGTGGTTGTTATTCACAAGGACACCAATGATGCAGGCGAAACCAGACCTACCAGCATTCCCAAGGTTGAAATGAGAACCGTGACCAAGTCCGCTGACCTCAACGGCTGGGAGTATCAGGTTATTCCTGTATCCGCTGGCTTCATCGTTAAAGACGGTGTAAACCAGTATAAGAGCTCTCATGGCACTGATACCGCTGCCCGTTCCGTGGTAGGTATTAAGGCAGACGGCTCCATCGTGATCATGATGAACGATGGCCGCCAGTCCCCCTACTCTCTGGGCATGAATATGTATGAGTGCGCCGAGGTTATGATCGCTGCCGGCTGTGTCTATGCGGCAAACTGCGACGGCGGCGGCTCCTCCACCTTTATGTCCCAGCGTCCCGGCGAGGAGCTGAAGGTGAACTGCTCTCCCTGTGACGGTGCTCTGCGTCAGAACACCCATGGTATTATGATCATCTCTACTGCGCCTGCCACCGGTGAGTTCAACAGCGCATACCTGTCCACAGAGTATGATTACTACACCCCCTACTCCAGCATCCCTGTAAACGCTGTTGGTCTGGATATGTCCGGCGCAGAGGCAGAGATTCCAGCAGATGCTGCATGGATTCTGGCCGACGATTCCTTTGGTGCCATTGCCAATGGCGTATTCACCTCCAACGGCAAGCTGGGCGATGTAACCGCACAGCTTATGTACAATGGCAATGTGGTTGGTTCTACCACCTTCCATATTGCAAACCCTGAGCACCTGACTTTCGCCCAGGCTGGTACCGTGATCCCCTATGGCAAGTCCATCAACCTGGAGTTCACTGCCACCATCGGTGAATTCAATGTGGCATACACTGCTGCGGACTTTACCTGGGAGCTGTCTGATGAGACGGCTGCTACCCTGGACGGTCTGCGTTTCACTGCCACAGAAGACAATACCAAGACCGGCGTAAAGGTTACTGCCACTTATAAGCATGCAGATTTGGGCAGCACCACCATGGAAGTCGCCTATGGCAAGGGTTCTGAGATCATTTGGAGCTTTGAGGATGGAGATATTTCCAACTGGATGGGTATTGCTGATGCCCGTGCATGGCTGAAGGAAAACAATATCCCGGAGTGCGCCAACCTGTTCCAGGGCGGCAACTTCTCTCCGGAAAACACCTCCACCACCTTCCTGGCTTCCGCTGAAAACGGCGGCCATGTAAAAAACGGTCAGTACGCACTGGGTGTTGAAGTAGACTTTACCCACGCCAGTTTCTCCGGATGGACCTACAATATGTTCTTCAATGTGGAAGGACAGACCGTTCTTCGTGATGTTTCCAATGGCATGAACGCCACCCGTCTGGGTATGTGGGTCTACATCCCTGAGGAACTGTGGGAGGGCGATGACCTGTCCAGTATCGCTGCCCAGACTCAGCTCTACGGCGGCAACTCCACAGCGGAAAAGACAGCAGAGGAAAATGTTGGTGCATTCCAGGCGCACCTGACCCTGTCTACCTCTACTAAGAGATTGAATGCTCTGAAGGACGAGGATATCCCTGAGGATCGTTGGGTATACTGCTATATTGACCTCACCGGCTATGAGTATGTATCCCTGCAGAACCCCGAGAAGCAGACCTGGAGAGAACCCTGCTTCATGCGTTTCTATACCCAGAACTATACCCCCAAGAACCTGATTTTCTACTTCGACGACATCACTCTGGATTACTCCACTGCTGTGGATGACAGAGATGCTCCTGTTATCGGAGATATCACAGTAAACACCAGCGGCACCAACATGCGTTCCTTCAATGCCCCTGTTGCTGACTTTGCCGCTTCCAACACCTCCGGTCTGGATATCTCCACCGCTGCTATCTATGTTGATGGCGTGGCACTGCCCGGTGTCACCGTTTCCGGCACTACCATGAGTAGTGCTGATGTAAACCTGAGCTGCGGCAGCCATACCGTTTCCTTTGTGATTAAGGACAACCTGGGCAACACCATGCGCAAGAGCAAGAGCTTCACCGTGGAGGGCTCCGCTCCTGTCACTCTGGGCGGCCACAACGCCACCGGCGCAGCCCCCGAGTATGATTCCGTTTACTACGCAGATATCAATGTGGCTGACATCGCCGCAATCGACACCGTTACCGCTACCATCAAGCTCAGCACTGCCAACACATGGGAAGCTGAGCATCTGATCGCTGCTCCCGGTGTGGATGCAACCTACACCTTCAACCGCTTTGATAATACCGTTACCGTTACCGCTACCAAGACCAATAGCTGCTCCCTCACCGGCGCACAGACTCTGGTAAGCGTCCCCCTGCGTGTCTGGTCCTGGAACGAGGAAGAGAGCGGAATTACTGAAGAAGCTCAGTTTGCTTCCGGCCTCGGCCCCAAGGTTTCCATTGATATGAAGGTTACATACGGCAGTGTTACCTTTGAAAAGGGCTTCTTTGACGGCTATGTTGGCACCTTCGGCGGCAATATGCTGGTTAAGACCGCAATCGACGACGTGAACACCCTGTGGCATGACCATGTTGCAGGCGAGCCTCAGAACAAGGCTGCCACCTGTACGGAAGACGGCTACACCGGCAGAGTATTCTGCGTGGGCTGTAACTGCACCAAGTATAAGGCTGATGGCGAATGCACACATAACAATGGCTGCGAAGATGTCATTGAGTGGGGTACCACCGTTCCCGCCCTTGACCACGAGTGGCATTATGACGCCGAAAGAGGCATCTACTGCAGCGTTGGCGATCATGCCTACAATGGCGAGCTGACCGGTTCTTACTACCTGGATGGCGTTATGTGCACCTTCGACGAGGACGGCACCTACCTGCCCGACTATAAGTATGACGGCTGGTTTGAAATTAACGATACCGTTATGTACTTCGTCGGCAACAAGTATGTCACCGGCTACCACAAGCTGGACGGCAAGTACTGCTACTTCGATAAGAACGGCTTTGCTCTGGACGGAATCGTTGAGCTTTGCGGCACTGAGTGCTTGTTTGACAACGGCGTGTCCGTTCCCACCGAGACTGTCACTCTGGCCGGTCTGTGCGGCGAAGATGCTGCTTTCGTGATTCACAGAGACGGCCGTATGATCGTTGATGGCAACGGTCCCATGACCGACTACATCAACGTCGGTCTGATCCCTTGGTATGGGGATGAAAGCATTCGCACCTCCGTTAAGGAACTGACCATCGGTAAGGGCCTGACGACCATTGGCATCAGGTCGTTCTACAGTATGAGCAGCCTGAAGAAAGTCACCTTCGAAGAAGGCAGCCAGATGCTCCAGATCCTGACCCATGCCTTTTCCAGGAACACCAGCCTGGAGACCATCGTGATCCCCGAGGGAGTTAATACTCTGGGCGTTTCCGCATTCTACAACTGTACCTCCCTGAGGAGCATCTACCTGCCCTGGAGTGTGCAGCACATTGTTGCGAACGCCTTCGATGGTTGCACCAACACCACCATCTATGTTCCTGCCAACTCTCGTGCCTTGGAGTTAGTTAAGAGCTATGGCTACAAGTATGAAATTTACGCTGTAGAAAATGCCGGTGGTAAGGATGGAGACATCAACTGGGCGCTGAACGGCGAGGGTATCCTGGAGATTACCGGTAATGGTGCAATGCCTGACTATGCTGCCGGCACCGCCCCTTGGAATCGCTATGCCGGCCAGATCACAACCGTGAAGATCGGCGAGGGCGTTACCAATGTCGGCAAGTTCAGCTTCTATGGCTGCAAGGCCCTGAAGAACATCGAACTGGCTTCCACAGTTACCGCCATTGGTTGGGGTTCCTTCGGCTACTGCTCCGCTCTGGAAACTGTTACCATTCCCGATACCGTAGAGACGATCGGCGACTATGCCTTCTACTACTGCACCGCCCTCAAGACTGTGAACATCTCTGAGAATAGCGGTCTGGTGTCCATCGGCGCATACGCATTCCGTAACGATGCCGCTCTGGAGAGCGTATACATCCCCAATAATACCACCATTGGCACGGCTGCTTTCTATGCCTGCGGCAAGGTTACTCTGTCCGTTCAGGAAAACAGCGATGCTCATAAGTTTGCTGTTTCCAACAAGGTCGCCTGCACTGTAAGACCCGCAGCTCCCAAGGTTCTCTACAGCGGTGTCTGCGGCGAGAACGCAGCATGGGAACTCTACAATAACGGCGTGCTGAAGATCTCCGGCACCGGCAAGATGGCTGACTGGAATGCCGCTACCGCTCCCTGGCAGAAGTATGTTTCCGAGATCACCAGCATTGAAATTGGCGAAGGCATCACCTATGTGGGCAAGTTCAATTTCTATGGCTGCAACAAGGTGACTGCTATTACCTTCTCCTCCACGGTTAAGACCATCGGTTGGGGCGCATTTGGCTACTGCTCCGCTCTGGAGACTGTTACCATTCCTGATACTGTCCAGGCGATCAGCGACTACGCCTTCTACTTCTGCACCGCTCTCAAGAATGTAATCATCTCTGAAAACAGCGGTCTGGTTTCCATCGGCGCATACGCATTCCGCAACGACACTGCTCTGGAGAGCGTATACATCCCCAATGATACCACCATTGGCACGGCTGCATTCTATGCCTGCGACAAGGTTAACCTGTCTGTTGAGGAAAACAGCGCTGCTCATAAGTTTGCTGTTTCCAACAAGGTCGCCTGCACCGTAAGACCCGCAGTACCCGAAGTTATCTACAGCGGTGTCTGCGGCGAGAACGCAGCATGGGAACTCTACAATAACGGCGTGCTGAAGATCTCCGGCACCGGCAAGATGGCTGACTGGAATGCCGCTACCGCTCCCTGGCAGAAGTATGTTTCCGAAATAACCAGCATTGAAATTGGCGAAGGCATCACCTATGTGGGCAAGTTCAATTTCTATGGCTGCAACAAGGTGACAGCAGTTACCTTCTCCTCCACCGTTGAAACCATCGGTTGGGGCGCCTTCGGCTACTGCTCCGCTCTGGTGTCCGTTACCATTCCCGCAGGCGTGAATACCCTGATGCGCTATGCGTTCTATCAGTGCGAGAACCTGGCTTCCGTCACCTTTGCACAGGGAAGCGAGCTTGCTGCTATTGAAAGATACGCATTCCTGAACGATGCCAACCTGACCAATGTGGTTGGCATTCCCGCCAACGCTGACATTGATACTTATGCGTTCTTTGGCAGCGGCTACACTCCCGCATAATTAAACACGCAATTTTGAACCCATATAACGGGGCGGAGCACGGATCTTCCGTGCTCCGTTCCAAGGGGTATGACGGATTTCGTACCTCTTGGAACGGAAGAACTTCTGTTTCTCCCGCCTGATTATTACTTTAGATGTTAGCAATCTGAATATGCGAGGTAAAACAGATGAGAATTGTACATATAGCCCCTAATGCCACATTCGATGATGGGTGGGGCTTTCAGGACAATCTGCTGCCAAAACACCAACAAAAGCTGGGGCATGATGTTACCCTGCTGGTGCACAATGTGATCCATGATGGGCAAAAAAAGAAAGAAACTGCACCTGAGCGATTTCAATCCATAGACGGCTTTGCCGTGGAACGCATGGCGTATACCAAGCTACCATCCCGCTTCCTCACCCAGCTTTTCTGCAAGCTGGAAATTTATGACCGCTTGATAGAGCTTCAGCCGGATCTGGTGTTTTGCCACGGCCTTATGAGTACAACAATTTTGGATGTTATCCGGTATAAAAAGCGTCGTCAGAAACAAGGGAAAGATTGTATCATCCTGCAGGATAACCACCTGGACTACAACATAGGCACAGACCCCAAAACCGCAAAAGAAAAGATCCTGCGCACATACTATCGGTTGCTGAATAGAAGGTCACAAAAATATGTAGATCGTGTGTATGGTGTAACCCCCTGGCGGGTGCAATATGCTCAGGATTACTACAAGATCAACGCCGCCCTGACCGATGTGCTGATCATGGGCGCAGATGACGAGAAGATTGATCTTGCCAACAGGGACAAAACACGGAACCGAATCCGCACGCAGTACGGCGTGGGGGAGAAGGACTTTCTGATTGTTACGGGAGGAAAAATAGATCAAAAGAAAAAAATCCATCTGCTGATGGAAGCTTGTTCCAATATGCCGGGGGTGCAGCTCCTTGTTTTTGGAAATGTGTCTGCTGATTTGCAGGAGGAATATGATCGAATTCTGGCGGGAAGTCAGAATATTCACTCTATTGGCTGGATCAGTGCTGACAAGGTGTATGATTACTTCTTTGCGGCAGATTTGGTTTTCTTCCCCGGGCAGCACTCTGTCCTTTGGGAGCAGGCTTGCGCAGCAAAGGTACCGTGTGTATTCAGTCGGTGGCCCGGTATGGAGCATGTAAACAATGGAGGTAATGCCCAGTTTATTGAAAATCCAACCACTCAGACCATTGGGGAGAAAATCCAATCCCTGCATTTTACACAGCAATATGAGAGGATGCGTCAGATTGCTCAATCCGCTGCAACAGACATCTATCTATACAGCGAGATCGCTAAAAAGTCATTGAGTGGAATAAGGGATATATCGTGAAATTGTCAATCAATAAAGAATTTAGAAATGCCGGCTGGATTATTGGAGAACAGGTGTTCCAAATGCTGGTTTCCTTGATCGTTGGCGTTTTGTCTGCCAGATACTTGGGCCCATCCAACTATGGCCTCATCAATTATACAGGATCTTTTGTAACCTTTGTAACCTCCATCACAACCCTGGGAATGGACAGCGTTGTGATCAAAAAGATGATCGAATCCCCCCAGCGGGAAGGAGAATATCTGGGCAGCTGTATGGTTTACCGCCTGGTTGCGGCACTTGTTTCCAGTGCAGGCATCATTTCTGTGGTGTGGGTGCTGAATCCGGGAGAAACTCTGATGCTCACGCTTGTGTCTCTTCAGTCCATCCAGCTGTTTTTCAGAGCTATATCTCTGCTGGATGCTTGGTTTCAAAGGTACCTTAAATCCAAATATGTATCTCTGGCGAAGATGCTGGCATGTGTTCTTGTTTCTGCTTACCGGATATGTCTTCTGATTCTCGGAGGGGATATCAGGTGGTTTGCGCTTACCAATACCCTGACCGCCGCCGCAACGGCAGTTATCTTATCTGTGGCCTATGGGAAGCAGAGAACGCAGACACTGTCCTTCTCCTTCCGGACCGGCTGTGAAACGCTGAAGGAGAGCTGTCACTTTATCGTATCGGGACTTATGATAGCGGTCTATGGACAGATGGACAGGATCATGCTGGGCGAGATGGTGTCAGTGGAATCCGTGGGCCTGTATACAACGGCGGCAGGCGTCTGTACCATGTGGCTGTTTGTGCCGTCTGCGATCATTCATTCGCTGCGACCCGGGATTTTGGAATGTAAAAAATCCGGTGATAGAGATGCCTATTTGCACAGGCTTAAAAGGTTGTATGCTATCATCATCTGGTTATGCCTGATTGTTTCTCTGTGCGTATTTCTGTTCGGGGATCTGGCTGTCCGCATCCTCTATGGCAAGGCCTATGCCGGGGCTGCGGAGTCGCTGAAAATATTAATTTGGTCGGAAACCTTTGCCATGATGGGCTCTATGAGAGGCGTATGGATCCTAGCAGAAAAGAAGAACCAATATGTTAAGTATTATGCGGGAATGGGGGCTGCACTAAACCTCCTTCTCAACTTCCTGCTGATCCCCCAGTTGGGGATTGAAGGTGCGTCTGCTGCGACTCTGGCCACCCAGGCGTTTACCAGCCTGATCGCACCGCTGCTGTTCCGCGAAACCAGAGTGCATACAAAACTTGTTCTGCAGGCAGCTGTTTATCCGTTTTTTTGTAAGCGGTGATTCTGTCCGCACAAGGAGATACTGGAGTTTACCAATCCCTTCCCTTTGCCTGAGGGGACGCTCCCTGCATTACAAGAGATATTTTATACAGAGAGTGTGGCGTGAAAATTGTGAAGAAGAACCATGATATGTTTGATGTGCTGAAAATAGGCTTGTCGATTTTGGTGGTGTTCATACATACCAAGCTAGCACCGGAATTCATGTTTCCGTGGGTAGGTATAGCAGTTCCCCTGTTTTTTATGATTTCCTCCTTTTTCCTGTTTGAAAAAATGAGCAAAGCTTCAAATAAAGCCCAGGTTTTGCTTGGATTTATAAAGCGGAATCTGGTGCTGTATGCCTTTTGGTTTGTGGTGCTTCTGCCCATTACGCTCTATATCCGGGGATGGTTCCAGGATGGATTCCTTCCGGGCATTGCCAGAATGGTATGGGCCTTTTTGTTCAACGGTACCTTCCGGGCTTCCTGGTACATTGTGGCATTGTGCATAGGCGTTTGCCTGGTTTACCTCATGAGAAAGGTTTTGAAACCCTGGGCAATTCTGATTGTAACAGGAGCGGTCTATTTCCTGTGCTGCCTGTGCAGCAGATATGCGTTTTTGCTGCCAGACGCTTCCTGGCTGCTTCAAGCCTATAACTGGTATGAAAATGTGTTCCTGTCTGTGGGAAACAGCTGGCCTATTGCACTGTTCTGGGTAGCTCTGGGCATGACCTTCGCAGAAAAAAAGGTCTCCTACCGGAAGACCCCCAACATGATTCTGGCGATATTTTCCATACTGCTGCTTCTGGGAGAGCATCTGCTCCTGCTTAAAAATGGGCTTCCCTTTACGGGCTGTAACTTCCTGCTGATTCCCTTATGTATCAGCATTTTTGTAGCGACTCTAAACAGCAGTCTGGAATGTCCATACAGTCGCAATTTGCGGAAGATCAGCACCATAACCTATTGTATGCACGCATCTTTTGCAACGGTTGTGTCCGCGCTTCTTTACAAGCTGGGTATGACCGATTTGACCGCTCAGCTTATCAATACCCTTGTAGTCTTGGGAACTTGCTATGGTGTATCTGCCCTAATTCTCAAGTTGGAGCAGCATCCTGCTTTCCGATGGCTGAAGTTATCGCACTAATTTGCTACAGATAGACAAGGAGATGTTTTAACTTGAAAATTGTAGTTGCAGGCATGGGTTATGTTGGCCTCGCACTGGCGGTATTGCTGGCGCAGCATAGGGATGTAACAGTCGTTGATGTGGTTCCGGAAAAGGTGGATATGCTGAATCAGCGGAAATCTCCCATTGCGGATAAAGAATTGGAGGAGTATCTTGCCGGTAAGCCGCTCTCTTTGACCGCAACCCTGGATGGAGATTCTGCCTACAAAGATGCAGACTATGTTGTTATTGCAACCCCCACCAACTACGACCCGGAGCGGAACTATTTTGATACCTCCAGCGTGGAAGGCGTGATTCGCCAGGTGATGACTGTCAACCCCAATGCTGTTATGGTGGTGAAGTCCACCGTTCCCGTCGGCTTTACGGAGAAAATCTGCAAAGAACGAAACTGCACCAAGCTGCTGTTCAGCCCGGAGTTTCTCCGGGAGGGAAAGGCTCTGTACGATAACCTGTATCCGTCCCGCATTATTGTGGGTATTCCCAAAAATCACCGTCATCTGGAGGAACCGGCGCGGGTTTTTACATCCCTTTTGACAGAAGGCGCCTTAAAGGAAGTCATTGAAACCAGAATGATGAACGCAACGGAAGCCGAAGCAGTTAAGCTCTTTGCCAACACCTATCTGGCACTTCGGGTCAGCTTTTTTAATGAACTGGATACCTTTGCTGCTGTTCGCGGACTGGATACAAAATCCATCATAGATGGCGTGGGGCTGGATCCCCGCATTGGTACCCACTACAACAATCCATCCTTTGGCTATGGTGGCTATTGCCTGCCCAAGGACACAAAGCAGCTTCTGGCCAATTACGAGGATGTCCCGGAGAATATTATCTCCGCCATCGTGGAGGCCAATCGAACTCGCAAGGATTTTATAGCAGATCAGATCGCGGCTAAACAGCCTGAATATGTGGGTGTGTACCGCTTAACTATGAAATCTGGCAGTGATAATTTCCGCCAGTCCTCCATTCAGGGGGTTATGCGCCGCCTGCGCAAAAAGGGCATTCAGGTAGTTATTTATGAACCCAGCATCCGGGAGGACACCTTTTTGCGCCTTCCTGTGATCCGGGATCTTGAAAAATTCAAGGCTATGTCGGATGTGATTATCGCAAACCGCTATAGTCCGGAGCTGGCCGATGTGATGGACAAGGTATATACCAGGGATCTGTATTTCAGAGACTAAGCTGTACCAAAGTGTGAGGAGGGGGAAATTTGAAAAAGGAACAATCTAAAGGGTTGGCCCTGCCGATTATTGCTGGTGTTTTGGCTGTGCTCGTTGTGGTGATGTTCTTTGTTATTCGGGGGCAGCAGGAGGAAAAAAAGCCTCAGCTCTACACCTGGGAGGAGTTTGAAGCGCTGTCCCCAGAGGAGCAGTTGGTATTTCCGGACCGTTTTGAGAATATGCAGGCCTTTAATGATTGGTTAAACAGGGCACAAGGGAATGCTGCGGGAACAAGTGCAACCGAGATTGTTGAAACGGTTCCAGTGCCTACTGTTGTTTTAGGAGATAAGGCTCCCGAAGATTTTACTTGGGAGGATTATCAGGAACTAACGCCGGATCAACAAATGGTTTTTCCGGATGCCTTTGATTCCATGGATAGCTTTCAGGATTGGCTAAACCGGGTACAGCCCTCCGAGCCCACAGAAGATTTGATTCCGGATCCTTCCAGCGTGGATCTGGGAGAGAAAAAGCCTGAGGACTTTACTTGGGAGGACTATCTGGCACTTTCTATGGAAGAGCAGATGTTCTTCCCGGACTCCTTTGAGAGCTATGAGGCTTTTGATGCGTGGTGGGAGCGGAACTATCCCGGAGAGGGGTAAAGCAACGGCATTTTGTTCTGGACGGGGAGTCTGCCCCTGACGAGTATCAATCTTATTTGGTTTATATTATCCGGTGTAACGGATGAAGCGATTTTTCTGAAACAATGCGAAGTGTTTGCGGTGGATAAAAGAAAGAGGTAATAACTATGTTCCGATTTACAGGAAAAACTCTGCTTATAACCGGCGGTACTGGCAGCTTCGGAAATGCTGTTCTGAACCGCTTCTTGACCACGGATATTGGAGAAATCCGCATTTTCTCCAGGGATGAGAAGAAGCAGGATGATATGCGCCACGAGTATCAGGTGCGCTATCCTCAGTTTGCAGAAAAACTGCGTTTTTACATTGGGGATGTGCGGGATTTAGCTTCTATAAAAAATGCCATGTATGGGGTGGACTATATTTTCCACGCAGCGGCACTAAAACAGGTTCCCTCCTGTGAGTTCTTCCCCATGGAAGCAGTGAAAACCAACATCATCGGTACGGATAATGTGCTTACCGCCGCCATTGAAGAAGGTGTGGAGACGGTGATTTGCCTGTCCACAGATAAGGCTGCTTACCCTGTCAATGCCATGGGTACCTCCAAGGCTATGATGGAAAAGGTGGTCGTGGCGAAGAGTCGCACTGCCAAAAAAACGAAGATCTGCTGCACCCGTTACGGCAATGTGCTTTGTTCCCGGGGCAGCGTGATTCCCCTGTGGATCGATCAGCTCAAGGCGGGTAACCCCATTACAGTGACCGAACCTGCCATGACCCGGTTTGTCATGTCTCTGGAGGAGGCTGTGGATCTGGTGCTGTTTGCCTTCCAGGAGGGGGAAAGCGGCGATATTCTGGTGCAAAAAGCCCCTGCCTGCTCCATTGGCGTTTTGGCACAGGCGGTGCAGGAACTGTTTGGGGTCAAAGATGAGATTAAGGTGATCGGCATTCGTCACGGAGAAAAGATGTATGAGACGCTTTTGACCAACGAGGAATGCGTTGGTGCCATTGACCTGGGCAACTTCTATCGGGTTCCCTGCGACAAACGGGGGTTGAACTACGATAAGTATTTCCGCGGGGGCAACACCGAACGCAACCCCCTGACAGAGTTCAACAGCAACAACACCCTTCAAATGACTGTGGAGGAAGTGAAGCAGAAGCTGCTCACCATTGACTATGTGCGCCGGGAACTGGAGGCTTGGGCAGCCCGATAAACTTATGAGGTGGAGGCAAGCCTGACATCATACCAAGCGGGAGTGCTTCATTGTGGTTTCCGGTCAGGACCTGAGACAGTAGCAGAAGCTGGATACAGATGCGGTGCTGAACTCTGGGGTTTTCGGTGAGAATATTCAGCGGCACATAATCATCGACCTCTCGGAAACAGAAAACCTCACAACCCTTATGTAGGCCAACAAAGCCTTTGATCCCAATAAGCCAGATACCTTTTTGAATCGGTGTAAGATTTCGCCTGTTAGTATAAGTAATGCGGTCGCCCCTAAGCAACCAGGGATGACCGCATTTTTTAGTCCCCTGCAGAAGCAAAACCATTTCAACACTTAAAACGCAGCCGAGGTAGTGTCAAGAGTTATGCGCAAATTTGATTTCGGTATCTGGCAGAAATCTATTACAACAGAGGGGTGCTTTGTCACCCCTTGACTACATTTTTAGCGGTCTGGGCGCAAAGTGTCAAGGGCGGCGAAGCCGTTCACTTCACCCTTGACACTTTGTGACCGGACTGCTATTTATCCAATCTGAAGCTCCTGCTCCATGGTTTCCAAGTGCTTCATATTCAGATATTTCTTGCAGCCCCATTGGGTTTGCAAAAAGGCCGCACATTTTTCACCGTTTGTCAAGCATTATTTCTGAAATTGTTACAAAAAACTGGCTCCCACATCTTTGTGAGAGCCAGTTTTTCTTAACTTAATGACATTGGCCGGAAGGTACAGCCTGCAAAAAATTTACTCTATGCCTATTTCTGCCAACATTTGGATCTGCCAATCTTCTAGCTTCCCGTCTTTCAGATTCTTTCTCTGTCTTTGCAACCATCTTGTGATATTGGCTGAATCAGGGAAGACTGCATCTTTTGGGAAGTTCAGACTTCCGGTGGTCCTTAGGTGATCTTTTAGGAATAAGAAGTGGTTTTTCCATGTGATTTCAGGAATGCCGTCCCAAACCATCCCTATGCTTTCTAAACGAGAAATTTGGACTGGTGTTAGAGATTTTTCCCTTCTATTACCGCGGAAAATCTGTTTTTGTTCATTAAGCCACTTGCCGAGAGCTAGTCCATTAACGCTGTAATCACTTGAAACAACGAGGTTGCCATGCTGTACATAGTATTCCTTAGCTAGGTTAAACCTTATTTCCCACGGATCGTCTTTCGTTTTAGGTTTGAAGCCCAGGTCATAAAGCATCTGCAGGCGTTCGGGAGTAAGGACACCATTAGTCCGTATTAAGCCATCGTAATTATTTGCTCTTTCGTTCAGCCATTTTCCGAGGGGAAATCCATCAGCCGTTACATATGTACTTGGTACATCGAGGCCGCCATGTTCGCTGAAAAATTTTTTTGCTTGTTCATAGAGCAGTTCCCACTTCCTTTCTGGAGAATCGTTCCAGAGCATACCAATTTTGTTTAGCCGATCAATTTTGTCTTGGGTCAAACTGCCACTTCTATACAGTCTTCGTAAACTGCGTATCCAAGTGCCTATATTGAAGCCGTCGATAAAATAGTTTGCAGGAATATCGAGATTCCCATACCTCTCAAAATATTGCGAGGCTTTAATTATGTTTTTGTCCCAGGTATATGCTCTCACATCCCATAACATGCCCAGCTGGTTTAGGGCGGCAACTCGTGCAGGCGAAATCTTATCGGAATTGAATTTGTACTGACGCCGTATATTGTTTAGCCAGCATCCAAGGCGGAAACCGGAAGGGGATATATATCTCGAGGGGACTTCCAGATTGCCAAAAGCCTGATGATATGCGGCAGCTTCGGCGAAGCCTTGCTCCCAAAAGTAATCGTAATAGTTTTCCCATCGCATACCTATTTCGTTTAGTTGACCGATTTGTTCTTGCGTGAGAATACCACTAACAGATCCATTATAGACTCTTCGCTGTGTTTGAAGCCATGATCCCAAAGAGAATCCTTCTGGAGTAGTATATTTTTTGGGAACATTCAGGTGCCCGTGTTCTTTGAAGAAGACTTTTGCGTGTGCATACATCAGCGCCCAAGAGGCTGTGAGCGTTTCTTCAAGCTGATTGAATAATTGTAGGCAGTTTCGGGCCTCATCAATGATAGTAAACCGTTCTGTTACAACGCTTCCGTCATCACCTAAATCTCTGAAAAAAATAACAGATTCCTGCATTTCCTCCTGAACAGAACTAATACTGTAAAGATTGGAAAAATTTTTTACGACATCTATAATAACGGGAGCCTTTGACTTGCTGGCAGATAGTGCCCGACCAATCTGCTGTTTGTATATTATAGGGGAAATAGTAGGACGAAATAGGATGACACCGGAAACATCTTCCACATGAATACCCTCATTCAGCATATCAATACAAAATAGGAGCTTCAAATGCTCGCTATTATCACTTTTGAAATCAGAGAATTCTTTGGCTGTGGTGGGGTCTTCCGCATATGCACGATAAATATGGCAAGAAGGATCTATTTTGCCAAACCACTCGGGAACATGAATGACCATTTCGTCCATGTGTTCTTTATTTACACAAAAAACGATATACTTCCCCTGAACATCAGTCATGTGCTTTTGGAAGATAATATCAAGACCATCCGCATTTTCAATAGCTCTGCGCAAAGCCTGAAGTTGTTCCTCGGCGGCATCCCGAACTGCTTTGCTGCGCGCTTTTGCTGCTTTGGACTTGTATCGTTCAAACTCTTGCTGATATGAGTAAAGAGAAATGATATATTTGGGGGCGTTTAGGATTCCGCGAACGATTGCTTCGCCTAAAGTCATTTCAGAAGCAATGTTGCCATCGAACAGCTCATTTGCCATATCACGCCGATTATCCAGATAACGAATATTGGTGGCAGATAAACCGAGAATAGGTGTGTCAGGGTACAAACTCAAGAGGACCTGTACACTACTGCCCCAAATATCAGCACCACAGCGGTGAAACTCGTCCAGAATGATGTAGTCAGGCTCAATCCGCTTCATGTCGCTTACATCCATTAGGACAAGCTTAGTATAGGTGTAAAAGCGAATGTTTTGGGGAAGTTCTCCGCCAGTTGCGCTCTTCAGGTTTTCTAACTGTGTTTGAAAAATATATTTAGAGGGAGAGAGCCAGCATACAACTGAATCAGGGTGTTCAGCACAAAGTTGAAATCCAATAAACGACTTTCCGGTTCCCGTTGGGTGAATAACAGCGGCTTTCTTTTTTGTTCGCAGAAACTCCATAGCATTATTGCATGCAGTTCGATTGTGTTCAAATAAATCAATTACCATGAAGTTCCCTCCCAGATAGTTTTTTACAATTATATCTATTTCCGTAATAATTGCAAGGGGGTCAACTTCGTTATATATACACATATGAAGGGAATTAAAAGGAAATTGGGGGTTGCAAAAGGGTGGCACAATGTGCTATAATATTTTGGTCAAAACGAAATATGGTCAAAATTGGCTGAAATAGAGTTGTAAATTTTTTTGTATCAACTGCTAGAGAATACTGAAATTCGCATGTAGCTGCATTCTGAGGTTCTGCACATCCGAGGAATGTAAATGGGGGCGATGACTTGAAAAAAAGAATATACCTGTCTACGCCAACAACGCATGGCGACGAGATGAGGTTTGTCGAAGAAGCGTTTGATACCAACTGGGTTGCGCCGTTGGGTAATAATGTAGATTGCTTTGAGACAGAGATGGCTCAAACAGTGGGAGTTTCCTCTGGCACAGCCTGTGTCAGCGGCACCTCCGCACTATTTCTGGCATACAAGCTGGCTGGGGTGAAACCCGGAGATAAAGTTCTTTGCAGCGATCTTACCTTTTCTGCTACGGTGAATCCTATAGTCTATCTGGGCGGCGAGCCTATTTTGGTGGACAGTGAGGAGAGTAGCTGGAATATGAGTCCCGAGGCACTGGAGGAGGGCTTCCGAAAGTACCCGGAGTGTAAAGTAGTGGGTCTGGTGCATCTCTATGGTGTGCCCGCAATGCTGGACGAGATTCGGGATGTCTGCCGACGGCACAATGCAGTGCTGGTGGAGGATGCTGCGGAAGCACTGGGAGCTATCTATAAAAGCAGGCCTTGTGGCTCCTTTGGTGATTATGCGGCACTGAGCTTTAACGGCAATAAAATCATCACCACCTCCGGCGGGGGTATGCTTTTGACAAACGATCCGGAGGCTGCGAAGAAGGCTCGGTTTTGGTCTACCCAATCCAGAGAACCGGTGCTTTGGTATGAGCACAAGGAACTGGGTTTCAACTTCCGTATGAGCAATGTATGTGCAGGCATCGGTCGTGGGCAGCTTTTGCACCTGCAGGAGCATGTGGAGCGCAAGGCACTTGTCCATGATAGGTATCAGAAGGCATTTCAGGAGCTCCCGCTTACTATGAGTCCCTATCTTCCCGGTACGCAGCCTAACTTCTGGCTGTCTGTAGTGATGCTGCATGATGATGTGAAAGCTACGCCTCTGGAGATCTGTTACCACCTGAAGGCGCATAATGTGGAGGCACGACCCATCTGGAAACCGATGCATATGCAGCCCCTCTATGCTGATAACAACTTTATTTCTACCGGTGTAGGTGAGCGGGTATTTGCTCGCGGACTGTGTCTACCCAGCGATATTAAAATGACTGCAGAGGAGCAGGCGCATGTAGTACAGCTGATTGCCGAATGCCTGTAATCCGGTGAATCATATATTGTTGGGGTTATCCGGTCTGATCCCAAAAGACTGGTTCTATGAGAATAGTTGGGACAGACCCAAAATTGAATAATTCCCAGGGGACTGATGCAAATAAAAGTTTTGCATTGGTCCCCTTTTTAACGAAAGAAAACCACCTACACAACAGTATATCGCTCCTCTGGCGTGAAGCCATTGGTGTTAGTTGTTCAAAGAATCACGAGTACCTGGTTCACTTTTTCATTGACATTCACAAGTTGCCCGCTACTGTCCGGTGACCATTTATCCATAGGAACGAATGTAGTAGAATTTTTTCATCCACAAGAATCAATCCGGTATCCCCTCAACAACTTAAAACACGCCAATTGCACAGCTTTGGAGCATCTATTGAAAAAACAAATAAAGTGAATTTCTGGATCACGCCAAAGAGAACGCGGGAGCCTGCTGCGATTTCACTTTTGAAGACCGCTACGACATCTTCCACCGACCCAGAGGAAAGGTGTTCGAGTATATCGCCCTGGACCGGACTACAGGAAAGACATCCTTGGTACTGGAACGAAAAACGCCCATGGATGCATCCGAGTATCCTGAATCACCCCTCAGATCATCTATTCCATCAAGTACACCGGCGATCCCCGGTACAAAGGAGCAAGCACCTATTCCCCTATGGATCTCACGGATATCATCTTCAAAGTCCTTATGCCGAAGCATGGCTACTCCTTCCGGGAGCAGTAGTACGAAATGGCTCTTTCTATTTTCCACGGTCTGAACTACCGGAAAGTCACTCTCTGCGAAGCGGAGGTGGGTACCGGCAAGACCATGGCCTACCTGGTCGCTGGTTTCCTTGCCAAGCTCTTTGATAAATCCTACAGCTTCATGGGCTACCCGGTGACCATCACCACATCCAGTATTGAACTGCAAAAGTCCATCATGGAAAAGGAACAGCGGAAACGGTGTTCTCTTTGCTTCTGGTTCCATGTGGGAAGGTGTTGACTGCGCTGGAGATATTCTATCCTCTGTGATCATCGTCCGTCTGCCTTTCCCCCTGCGTTCTCAGACTATGGAGTTCAAAAAGAGCAGTTGCGGCAGTACCAAGGAGTTTGTTGAGAAATATGCCGTTCCCCAGATGATCATAAAGCTCCGTCAGGGTGCAGGTCGTCTCATCCGCAATGAAACGGATACCGGCATTCTCGCCATTCTGGATGCCAGAGCAGTTCAGAATGGTGCCTACCGCAGCCGTGTGATGAAAACACTGGGCAAGTACCCGCTGGTATCCTCTATCGCAGAAGTTTCCTCGTTCATTGACTCCGTAAAGGATGAATCCTACAATAAGGAGGTAACCTGTGGATGAGCTCACAAGAAGAATTTGACCGCAACCGGAAATACTACCTTGCCATCCAATACCTCATCAAGCTGAGAGACAGCGGTGTCATCGACCGTGTTCAGCTCCGCAAGGGAAACCGCTGCTTTGCGGAGAGGTTTGAAGCCACCATAAGGATCTTCGTATGAGCCGGGAGATAACTCTTGGCAGTCTCTTTGACGGCATCGGCGGCTTTCCTCTGGCAGCTATACATGGCGGAGTCAAACCGCTCTGGGCAAGCGAGATCGAACCCTTTCCCATAGAGGTAACGAAAGAACGGTTCCCCGACATGATCCATGTGAGGGACATCACAAAACTCAATGGAGCAGAACTTCCTCCCGTAGACATTATCTGCGGGGGTAGCCCGTGTCAGGACTTATCCGTGGCTGGAGCCCGTGCCGGATTGGCTGGCGCACGATCTGGCCTTTTTATGGAGCAAACCCGAATCACAAAGGAGATGAGAAATGCCGATATACTTCGAGGACGATCAGGTATCTTTGTTCGCCCCAGATTTCTATGTTGGGAAAACGTCCCCGGCGCATTCTCCAGCGGGGAGCCGAAAGGCGAGGATTTCCGAATCGTTCTCGAAGAGATCGTCCGAATTAAGTTCGATGACCTATATGTTCCTCGACCTTTCCGAGGACGCTGGGAATCTGCTGGGGGAATCGTACTGGGAGATACATTCTCCCTGGCGTGGAGATGCCTTCACCGGCCTTGTGTTCGGTGAGCTGGACATGATCCCCAGCGATGGTGAGCAGGACATTGATCTGGACTTCAAGGGCCTGCATATCCATATCACCCGTGTGGAGGATCATCAGATTGCCTATGCCACCGTCACCAAGCTGGAACAGCCTAATGATGACGCAGCCGACGAGGATAACTACATAAAGACGGAGCCGCCGATGCAGGATTAAGCATCGGCGGCTTGATTCATTGCTTAAGAGTATACATATTCAGCCAAAATTATTTCTTCTGCTGCGTTACGGATGTTATTCATGGCTCCTACCCAGGCCATTTGATCTTTTGCTTTCAGCGCTTCGGTGATGCCTTGTTTTTTTGCCATCTGCTTGGTGATCAGTTCCATTTGGGTGTTGGCAGCATCGTCGACCTCATTCAGATGGGCTACCAACTTGCCATCGAACAGCAGTGTGGTGTAATATGCTTTCTTGTGTTCCCGGAGGTAAGTATGGCGCATTCTGCCGTATTTGCCGTACCGAGGCGTTTCTTCTTCCGGGAGTTCCAGGTTGGGGTAGTACATTCCGTCTGCACCAAGGGTGTAGGTGCCGCCCATTTCTTCAAATAAACTTGCCATAGTTTTCATCCTCCTGTTTACATATTGGCTACGCTGTGATATAATAGCATAAATAACATCACATATCAAGAGGGAGGAATAAGATATGCGTAGAAATGAAGAACAGATTGCCATATACTCCCGTAAATCCAAATTCACTGGCAAGGGCGAAAGTATCGGCAATCAGGTGGAACTGTGCAAAGAGTATGTCCGCAATATGTTTGGCGAGGAATATGTGGATCGCTGTGTTGTCTTTGAGGACGAGGGCTTCTCCGGCGGCAATCTGCAAAGACCGGACTTCAAACGGATGATGGAGGAAGTGCGTAAGCGCAAATTCAAGGCAATTGTAGTCTATCGCTTGGACAGAATCAGCCGTAATATCAGTGACTTTACGGGGCTGATTGATGAACTGACCAAGCTGGATGTATCCTTTGTGTCCATCAAGGAGCAATTCGACACCAGCACCCCTATGGGCAGGGCCATGATGTTTATTATCTCTGTGTTCTCCCAGCTGGAGCGTGAAACCATCGCCGAGCGTATCCGGGATAATATGCACGAACTGGCAAAGACGGGCCGCTGGCTGGGAGGCAATACACCTACCGGCTTCAAATCCGGTTCCGTCAGTAAGATCACCATCGATGGAAAAGAGAGGAAGTCCTATAAGCTGATCCCAATTCCGGAGGAGATTGAAATTCCCAAAATGATTTTCGATCTCTATATGGAAACCGATTCTTTGACCGCTGTGGAGGCAGAACTCCTCCGCCAGAGGATTAAGACCAAAAAGGGAAAAGACTTTACCCGTTTTGCGATCAAGGCCATCTTGCAGAACCCTGTCTATATGGTTGCGGATGAAGATGCCTACAACTATTTTGCAGAAAGAGAAGCGGAAATTTTCTTCCCCAAGGAAGCATTTGGCGGCAGCTGCGGTATCATGGCCTACAACCGCACGAACCAGGAAAAGGGAAGAACTACACAGCTTCTTCCGGTCAGCGAGTGGATTATTGCTATTGGTAAGCATCCCGGTTTCGTTCCCTCTAAGCAGTGGATCAAGGTGCAAGAATCTCTGGACAGAAACAAATCCAAGGCATACCGCAAGCCCCGGAATAATGAAGCCCTGCTGACGGGTTTGGTGTATTGCTCCTGCGGCGAAAGGATGTACCCCAAACTGTCCCAGCGCAAAACTGCTTCCGGTGAAGTCATTTACACCTATGTATGCAAGATGAAAGAACGGAGCAAGCGGGAACGTTGCAATCGCCGTAATGCCAACGGCAACATTTTGGATGCAGCGATCATTGAACAAATTAAATCTCTGACTGACCATGACAGCAGCTTCATTTCTCAGCTTGCAAAGAGCCGGGAGTTTTACACCGGCAAGCGGGAACAGTATGAGCGGCAGCTGGAGGAACTTCGGGTAGAACATGAGATGAACGAAAAAACCATCAATGGCCTTGTTGATTCTCTGGGCATGGTTGGTGAGTCTATTGCAAAACCCCGTGTGCTGAAGCGCATTGAGGAACTGTCCGATATAAACCGGGATGTGGAGAACCGTATCCACGAACTGGAAGGTTTGGTCAATGTCAATTCGCTCACCGATGCTGAGTTTGATCTGCTGCGGCAGATGCTGTCCATGTTCCGTACCAGCATTGATGATATGTCCGTCGAGGAAAAAAGAGCAGCGATCAGAACCGTTGTCCGTAAGGTGATCTGGGATGGTGTGAATGCCCATGTGGTTCTGTTTGGTGCGGATGAAAGTGATATTGAATTCCCCGATATGGATGACAGGTTAGCTCACATGGACGACGAAAGTGGCGAAGAAGAACCCCTGGAAGCCTTCGCAGATGTCGATTATGGCGATTTTGAGGAGGAAAATAGCGGCTTGGGAAAAACTGAACCCGTGGGCGCTTCTAAAAGTCGTTGGGGGGAGGATAGCAAATGAGATCCTCATGTATTTCCGCTCTCAGAAGAAATCCGCGCAGGATGTATCTCTGTCTGATTACATAGAAACCGGAACGGACGGCAGCTCTTTGTCTCTTATGGATGTAGTCAGCGAGGATGAAGACCTTTTTCTCCGCATTGAGGCGGGGGAAGATGTGAAACGACTGCGATACTACTTAGATGTGGTCTTGGATGACCGGGAGCGGCAGGTGTTGACTCTCCGCTATGGCCTCAATGGAAAAGAGCCCCTCCCCCAAAGGGAAGTGGCTCTTAGCTGCGGTGTCAGTCGTTCCTATGTATCCCGCATTGAATCCAAGGCGCTGCACAAATTGAAGCAGGCCTATTTACAGGATATTCCCATAGAAAAACCTAAGCGCTGAAAAATAGTTTTTGGGTAAGGGCGGCCATAAAAAAGCCCACAAAGTCTGCCACCAGCGCCGCAGGAACAGCATACCGGGTGCGCTTCACGCCTGCTGCCCCAAAGTAAACACTGATGGTGTAGAACGTGGTTTCCGTGCTGCCCAGCATAATGGCAGCAGTCCTGCCAACAGGACTGTCTACGCCATACGCTGCCATAAGGTCTGCCCCTACAGCTAGGGCGGCACTTCCGCTGATGGGGCGCACCAGCACCAAGGGGGCAGTCTCCGGTGGAATACCAAAGAAAGAAAACACCGGGGCAAACAGCTTGGTCAGGGATTCCATTGCCCCGGAAGCCCGAAGCATATGCACAGCCGTAAGCAGTAACACCAGAGAGGGGATAATGGTCAAAAGGATCTTTAACCCCTCACCGGCACCAACGATGAGGGAATCGTAAAGATTCTCTCTCTTTTTTAATGTAACGAGGCTGACCAGCAGGAGCAAAATGGGGATAATGTAGTCCGTCATGCTTTGCTCCTTCCTTGAAGTAACCTTGCGGCAAGGAGTCCTGCGGTTACAGAGCAAAGGGAGGTCAGCCACACAGCCGGAAGAATGTCAAAAGGTGTTTCGCATCCCAGACCCACCCGAACCGCTGCCACACTGGCTGGAATCAACTGAATGGACGCAGTATTCATAACTACCAGACGGCACATCTCATGGGTAGCCTCACCATTTTTTGAGAGAACTGCCATGCGCTTTGCGGCGGCAATGCCCATGGGTGTTGCCGCATTGCCCAGACCAAGAAAATTGGCACAGAGATTGGCGGTAATATAGCCTGCGGTGACGGGGTCTGTTTTTGTGCAGGGAAACAGCCTTCCAACTAAGGGACTGGAGAGTCTTGCAAGACCACGGCTGATGCCGCTTTTCTCCATGGCGCAGCCCAGAGCCGACCACAGGCACATTGGGCCTGCCAGGGAAATTGCCAGTGTGATCCCACTTTGCGCCCCGGTGAGCACACTGCTGCCCAGTGCCCCGCCTTCCCCGTTGACAAGAGCAAAGATTATAGACAGAAGAACCATTCCTGTCCATACATAAGACATTACCATTGCTTGTCACCCCCAAGACAAGCCTATGAGGAAGAACTTGGAGGTATGCAAAACCCCTTCTGCCAAGGAGACAAAAGGGGTTAATATTATGCTAAAAAGGCTTCCCGGTCAGCACTGTTTCCCGAATGAAGCGGAAGGTCTCCTTTTCGCCTTTTTCGCTGAGCATGGTGAGCACCAGCTTGAGCTGCCGGTAGGTCTCCGGATTCATGTGATTTTGGTCGGAGGACTTGAGAAAATAATCCAGCGCAGAGCTGTCCTTGTATTCCTTGCCCTTATAGACGCGGCAAGCGGCCAGACGATCCATAACCATTTCTGCAAAATACCGACGGGGCATCTCTACCGGCTCATAGCGTCGTGATTTTAGATTGATGTCCGTCCAGTACTCAAAGTGGTGGCGGTTGCGCCCTTTATGATGCATCCAGGCAGCGGAATATCCTTGGATTTCCCGTTCTGCGGAGTTGGGACTGCGGTTGCCCTGAAAATATTTCACCCCGGTGATAAATTCCGAAGGGGAGTATTTAGATAGATCATGGGTTAGACCTTGCCAGTACAGGCCGACTTTGAAGCAGTATTTCAGAACAATAAAGCGGTGATAGGTAATGGTCTTAAAATGTCCCCATAGCTTCATGGCGTTTTACCTCGTTTCTTGCTGTTCAGGGGTCAGTCAGTTTGACGGGCAGACTCCATAGGTCAGCTTCATTTCCAAGATTCGCATAACGCTTATGTTGATCCGTTCTTCGGTCAAGATGCCTTCTGCCACAGCCTTTTTTACAGCCTCGACGGCAGCCTGCAGATCCTCCGGCATGAGAATTAAATCGCATCCCGCCTGTAAGGCCATAACAGTCGCTTCTCCTGCGGAATAGTTCTTTGTAATGGCACCCATGTTCATGGCATCCGTGACCACCACGGCACCGTAGTATAATTCGTTGCGAAGAAGATCAGTGACGATTGCGGAAGACAGGGAGGCAGGAGTGCTGTCCCCGGTGATCTTCGGCAGTGCGATATGACCGACCATGACCATGGGCGTACCTGCCTCAATGCCACGAACAAAGGGGAAAAGCTCTGTTTCCCACAATTCTTCCTGGTTCTTGTTTAATACCACAGGCGCATTGTGAGAATCCTCAGTCGTATCTCCGTGTCCCGGGAAATGCTTGATACAGGAGATCAGACCTGCATCCTGGAAGCCGGAAACACAGCTTGCAACCATTCTGGCGACCAGTTCCGGATCGCTTCCGAAGGAACGGTTGCCAATCACAGGATTTTTTGGGTTGGAGTTTACATCGGCAACCGGGGCAAAGTCCACATTGAAGCCCAACATCAGCAGTTCCTGCCCCAACGTTAGGCCTACGGTATAGGCCTGCATATCTTCTCCGGTTGCGCCAATTTTGCCCATGGGATCAAAATGGGTAACACCCAAGGCTTCCTTTGCGCCCAACCGGCTGACAATTCCACCTTCTTCATCAACACCGATGAGAAGGGGCGTAACGCTGGCTTCCTGGAAAGCGTTGATCAGGGCAATGCACTGATCCCGGTCAACCAGGTTGTCCCCAAAGAGGATGATACCGCCTACAGGATACTGCGCCAGAGCTGCCTCCAGATCTTGGGGTGCAGTGGTAACGGTTCCGCCCTCTGTGAGCGCCTCCGGGGCTACCATGAAGAGTTGACAGATTTTTTCTTCCAGGCTCATGGCGTCCAGCATGACTTGCTCCTGGCTGATCTTTGGAGGGGGAGCAGTGGGGGCTTCTGTAGGGGGTTCGCTGGGAGGCTCGGTGGGCGGCTCTGTTGGGGCTTCAGCCGGTGCGGAAGTAGGAACAGGGGCAGACTCCGTTGCGATGAGTTCCGGCGCACCGGACTGCTCAAGACCGGTTTTTAGCATATAGACTCCCCATATACAGCCTGCCAGGACAAAAATGGCAGCCAAACTCTCTAGGAAAACCCGGAGCAGCTTCCGTTCTTTGTAGGTTTTTGTTCCTGCTTTGCTCATAAGCGCACCTCCTTCTTCCTACTCTTATTATACCGCATTATTCCGGGGAAAGCAAGAAAAAAGGCAGCCGCTAAATAAGACCTCCAGAGCAATTGCTCCGGAGGCCTTTTACTTAGTCTTTCCGCTTTGCCAGCTCCAGTACAGCTCCCATGGAGTCTACAATACCCTTGTAGCACTCTCTTTTATGGGGCCTTAAACAGGCAGAGCAGTCTTTGATACCGTTTTCCAGGTAGCGGAAGTTGCCGCCGCATTTATCCCCCAGGGCGTACAGAGGGCAGTAGCAAAACAGGCAGCTAAAGCTCGCTTTATCCGCACCCTCATGGCAAGGGAAATAGGGGCAATCCTTATTTTGGAAGAAATCGTAACTCATTGATGCTTGACGGCTTCCAAACCGGCCCGGTAAGCACGCAGGTTCAGGTCTAAGAACTTGGGAGGAACGGTGTCGGTAATGACAGCTTCCCAGTCAATGTCGCCCAGGTTCAGAACATGGGTCAGAGCGCCGAACAGGACGATGTTCATACACTTGGAATTGCCCAGCTCCTGAGCAATGTCAGCAGCCTTCAGAGAGAAGGTGCGGAAGGTATCCCGCATGGCTTCCAGGCAGCCTTCGGGATAGGTGAATGCGCCGGAGGCGATGGTAGCGGAGGGGATCTCATAGTCATTGATAATGGCAACGCCTTCTGGCTTGAGAACATCAGCATAGCGGACAGCTTCCATCTTCTCAAAGGCAACCATGTAGTCGGCTTCGCCCTGGCCGATCAGGGGAGAATAGACCTTCTCGCCCCAGCGAACCTGGGTGGAGACAGAGCCGCCACGCTGGCTCATGCCATGAACCTCGGACATCTTTACATCGTAACCGGCACGCATCAGGCCGTTTACCAGAACCTTGGCAGTGAGGATCGCACCCTGACCGCCAACGCCAACCAAAATAATACTCTTTACATCCTGCATGGTCTTACCCCTTTCTGGAAATGGCGTCCACAGGACAAACCTGTGCACATACGGTACAGCCTACACAGAGGGTGGGATCGATGAAGCTCTTTCCATCTCTCATGTTGACAGCGGGACAGCCCACCTTCAGGCATTTCTTGCAGCCGATACATCTGTCGGTATCCACTTCGCAAAGGCCGATGTTGTGCTTGATCTTCTTAATGAGCAGGCAGGGACGGCGCACCACCATAGCGGCGTGGCCTTCGAAAGCCAGAGCTTCCTGCACAGCGGCTTCCATAGCCTTCAGGTCCTGGGGATCTACGATAATGACCTTCTTGTAGCCCAGAGCGGTGAGGACGTCTTCAATGACAATGCGCTCGGCAATGTCGCCCTGCAGGGTCTGACCGCTGCCGGGGTTGTCCTGATGGCCGGTCATGCCGGTGATGGAGTTGTCCAGTACCACGGGGATCACGTTCAGATTGTTGTAAATGATCTCAGCAGCGCCGGTCATGCCGGAGTGGAAGAAGGTGGAGTCGCCCACAACGCCAAAGAACTTCTTGCTCTTGTCGCCGCAGACTTCCAGAGCCTTACTGATACCGGCAGTGACGGTGAAGCCGCCGCCCATACAGACAACGGAGTCCAGAGCATTCAGGGGAGCGGCGCAACCAAGGGTGTAGCAGCCAATGTCGCCGCCAACCACGAAGTCCTTATGCTTGGACATGGTATAGAAGAAGCCGCGGTGGGGGCAGCCGGGGCAGAGGACAGGAGGACGGGGAACAGCCTTCACAGGCACATTCTTGATTTCTGCCTTCTGGCCGAAGATACGCTCACGGAGAAGCTGAGGATTCAGTTCATACAGAAGGCCGGTCAGTTCCTTGCCCTTGCAGGGGATACCTGCGGCACGAATCTGCTGCTCCATAATGGGCTCCAGCTCTTCGATGACATACAGGGTTTCCACACCGGCAGCGAACTCCCGGATCAGATCCATGGGCAGAGGATTGGTCAGACCGATCTTCAGGAAGGAAGCGTCCTCGGGGAAAGCTTCTTTGGCATACTGATAGGCGATACCGGAGGTGACAACGCCCATCTTGGTGCCATTCTTTTCCACCTTATTCAGGGGAGAAGTGTTGCCCAGAGTCTGGATCTGCTGCAGCTTTTCTTCCAGCAGGGGATGGTTCTGATAAGCATTGGCAGGGGTGCTGACATGGTTGCGGATGTTTCTTACATAGGGCACATAAGGCCGCTCTACCCGCTCGGAGAACTCAACCAGGCTCTTGGAGTGGCACACACGGGTGGTTACCCGATAGAGAACGGGAATGCGGTAAGCGGAGGACAGCTCAAAGGCAGCCTTCATAAAGTCGATACATTCCTGAGAATCGGCAGGCTCTACCATGGGAAGCTTTGCAGCCAGGGCATAGTAGCGGTTGTCCTGCTCGTTCTGGGAGGAGTGCATGGAGGGATCATCAGCGGAGATGATAACCATGCCCTCGTCAACACCGTTGTAGGCAGCGGTGAAGATGGGGTCTGCTGCCACGTTGAGGCCAACATGCTTCATGGCGGTGAGGGCTCTGGCTCCGCCAACGGCGGCGCCTACGGCAACCTCTGCGGCGACCTTCTCATTGGGTGCCCATTCGCAGTACAGGCTGTCTTTGTACAGGGGGAGATTTTCAAAAATCTCGGTGCTGGGGGTGCCAGGGTACGCAGAGCAGACCTTTACGCCTGCTTCATATGCGCCACGGGCTGCGGCTTCGTTGCCGGTTAGCAAGTGCTTCATGAAATTGCCACCTTTCAAGTTTTGTTGGTTTTTATATGTTTTCACTTAAAGTGGTTTGCATATATTGTTCTTTCTGTGCTTCAATCAGATCATAGACCCGGAAGCATTCTTGGATAAACAGCAGACTGTGCCGTTGATCCGTTTCCCACTGCCGCCCTTTTCGCATCTCAAAAGCCGGGGGCGTAAGGTGAATGGCGCCAAGCTGTCCCTTGTGCCGTTCCAGACCAAGCTCTGTGATTTGATCGTATGTCAGGGCCGAGAATTGCTTTCCCTTCATGAGAATTACCCGGCGGTTGGTGATGCCATAGTAACAGGAGCGCCTTCTCAGGGGAGGAAGCAAGAGTCTTTCAAACAGTAGACTGATCGCGGAAAGCGGTACAATGATCACCGTGTACGGTATATTCTGCGTGTCATGTATCATGATGTTTCTTGCAGTGATGAAAATTGCGAAACAGAAGAGGAAGATGGTGTAGGGGATGCGCTTTTTTTCTCGCTCCAGTAGGCGCATTCCTCCCTGAGAAGCACCGTGCCACAAAAGCATCTCTCCGGGAAGAAGAAACTGCCTAAGCTTTCCAAGCTTAGGATTTTCCTGAGTCCTTTCTATATCCATAGCAGTTCCTTTCGAGGCATTACTCGCGGTGCATCATTTGGGACTGAATCAGGTTATAAACTCTGGGCGCGTCGGTAATCAGCCGGATGCCGGGACGATCAACCTTGTGGACAGTTCTGCCCCGATGGTCTTGATAAGTCTGCTGGGAGAAGAATACACTGCCAAGCTCACCTTTCTCCAGAACCAGCTCCAAGGTAGGAATCTGGTGGTAAGCCATGGAATTTACCGTCTTCGGCTCCAGGATGATGATTCGCTCACTGGTAATGCCATAGTAAGTATTTTTCCGGTTGTAGGCATCGAGGAAAAAGCGCCCCAACATCAGGTAAAGCCCGATGACAATAAAGGGAATGCCAAACAGACAAGGAAGAAGCCCACCTCCACTGCGAATGACATTGACTTCCCAAAAGATAGAGAAGCCGCAGAATGCTAAACTGAAGGGGATCATAGATAGATCGCTTTTTTGCAGACGCAGTCCGGTTGCCGGGGCTCCGTGCCACAGAAGCTGCTCTCCCGGCTGGATCAGTCCTTGAAGCTGCCTTGCTTTTGCATACTGTTGGGTTCTTTCTTCTGTCATAGTTACACACTTCCTGCAGTTACGGCGCCCAATGCGATGGAGGCCAGCTTGCTCTCCGAGCTGTCGGAGCGGGAAACCAGCACAATGGGAACTTTTGCGCCTACAATGATGCCGGCATTCTTTGCCCCGGCAAACAGGCTCATGGCCTTGCCGATGCCGTTGCCAACTTCATAGGTGGGAACCAGAAGAATGTCTGCCTTTCCTGCGCCGGGGGCATTGTAACGCTTGTGGCGGCAGGCTTCCTCGCTGACAGCCAGGTCCAGACCCACGGGGCCAAAGACCTTCATGCCGTATGGTGCCCAGCGGTCAGTCATTTCGGAAAGGGTCTGTGCATCTACAGTGGACTGCACCTTGGGGTTGACCACTTCCGCACCGCAGACACAGGCGGCACTGATTTCTTCATAGCCCAAAGCCTTCATGACCCGGGCAGCATTTTCCAGAATTTCCGTCTTCTTTTCTAAGTCAGGGAAGGTGTTCATGCCGCCGTCGGAAAGAGCCAGCAGCTTCTTGGCGGGCACTTCATAGAGCATCACATGGCTGATGAGCCGGTCGGTGCGAAGACCGGTCTCCTTGTGAATGACTGCCCGCATTAGGTCTGCAGTGCCCAGAAGACCTTTCATGAGGAAGTGAGCCTTGCCCTCCCGGACAGCCTGTACCGCCAAGGTGGCAGACAAAACATCGTTGTCGCTGTCAATGATCGTGTAATTCTCAGGGCATTCACCAAGAGAAAGGAGGATTTCCCGAATCTTGTCTGCAATGCCTACCAGAAGCCCCTGGGCAATGCCTGCTTTTCTGGCTTCAGCAACGGCTTTCAGTACATCTTCGTCATGAGCGGCGGCAACAGCGATGGTGCGCTTTTCGGGCTTTTCCATGGCTGCGTTCATAATTTTGGAAATGGAATCAAGCATGGATGTTTGCCTCCTTTTCATAATCCTTGGGGCTTTCGCCATGGAGCACACGCAGTGCGCCCTCAGCCAGAGCCACCATTTCTTCTTCACCGGGGAGCACCAGAACAGGAGCAAGGCCGCCTACATAGGAGGTAATGGCATCAGTGAATACCTTGGAATAAGCCATGCCGCCGGTGTAGACGATGGCATCGACCTTAAACTTCAGTACAGCTGCCATAGCGCCAATATCCTTGGAGAGCTGATAGGCCAGAGCATCGAAAACCATGCGGCAATCGGCGTCATTCTGCTCAAATGCACGGTTTACAATCTCCCGGAAGTCCTTTGTCTTTACATAGGAGTATGCGCCGGACTCAGAGCCCAGCATTTTCTTTGCTTCCTTTTTGGTGATGCCGGAGAAGCACAGGTTGATCACGGCATTGACAGGCAGGCTACCGCCTCTGTCCAGACCGAAGGAGCCTTCATCCTTTACATTGAATACGTCAACGGCCTTGCCGTATTCGTGAGCTGCCACGGAAACACCGCCGCCTAAGTGAACCACGATGAGCCGTGCTTCCTCGTAGGGCTTGCCCAACTGCTGGCAGGCTTTCCGGGCAACGGACTTCTGATTTAGAGCATGGAAGAAGCTCTCTCTCTGCATTCCCTTGAAGCCGGATACATGAGCAATGGGGCTCATTTCGTCTACGCAAACCGGGTCAACAAAGTAGGCGGGCTTTCCAACCTGATCAGCCAGCTCCTTGGTAAGCAGTACACCTAAATTGGAAGCGTGCTCGCCGTAGGGGGGATCCATTACATCCCGGATGACCGCATCGGTGACGGTGTATGTACCGGAGGGGATGTGGCGCAGCAGACCGCCACGGCCTACCACGGCATCAAAATCTTCCATGGAGAAGCCGGCATTTGCCAGGGTTTCCAGGATCAGCGCCTTGCGGTAAGGCCCCTGCTCTACCACATGGACATAAGCGACCAGAGCATCTGCGCTGTGGGGAATGTTGGTTTTGAAGACTTCCTCCTGCTCCGAAAATACGGAGATCTTGGTGGAGGTTGCCCCGGGGTTGATGACTAAGACACGCATAGAAATTACCTGCCCTTCTGCTTCGGATACCCGGAGGGAAACACCTGCGGTCATATCCGTATATTTCTCCCAATTAGTTTACCATATGGGACAAACACTGTCAACAGAAAAGGGCACTAAGTTTGTGAGAATTGCCCATATCTATGGTTGCGAAAGTTAGCTTCTTTATGTATAATAGGGTGACTAAGAATTGGATTGGGAGGTGGCATTTTGAAAAGTGTGCTGCCCTATTTAAGAAACTATGGAAAAGAGTGTATATTGGGGCCGCTTTTTAAGCTGCTGGAGGCGGTTTTGGAGTTGTTCGTGCCCCTGGTGGTGAAAGCCATCATTGATGTGGGTATTGCCCAGGGGGACAAGGGGTACATTCTCCGCCAGTGCGGCCTTTTGGGACTTTTGGCTCTGGTGGGTCTAATATTCTCCGTTACGGCACAGTATTTTGCCGCCCGTGCCGCAACCGGCTGCTCGGCGGGTTTGCGTCATGTTTTGTTCTCTCATTTACAGAAGCTTTCCTACGGACAGATCGACCGCTTGGGCACTTCTACCATGATCACCCGCATGACCAGTGATGTCAACCAGGTGCAAAGCGGTGTCAATCTGGGCCTGCGGCTGCTGCTGCGCTCTCCTCTGGTGGTCTTCGGTGCTATGATCATGGCCTTTACGGTGGATGCACCCTCTGCCACAGTCTTTGCTGTGGTGATTCCCCTTCTTCTGGTGGTGGTCTTTGCCATTATTCTTGTGACCATCCCGCAGTACCGGAATGTACAGAAGGAGCTGGACAGTGTAACAGGAGCAGCCAGAGAAAATTTGACAGGCGTTCGGGTGCTTCGTGCCTTTTGCAGGGAAGAGGAAGAGAAAGAGGCTTTTTCCCGGAAAAACCGCATTCTCAACAGCCTGCAGCTAAAAGTGGGCAGAATTTCCAATCTTCTGAATCCTGCCACCTATGTGCTTTTGAATCTGGCAGTGGTAGCCCTTCTTTGGAAAGGTGCGATCCGTGTAGATTCCGGTGCCCTGACCCAGGGACAGGTAGTGGCGCTTTACAATTATATGTCCCAGATTTTGGTGGAGCTGGTAAAGTTCGCCAATCTCATGATTACCCTGACCAAGGCAGCCGCTTGCGGCAACCGCATCGGAGCGATCCTGGACATTCAGCCGGATATGGTATCCGGGCAGATTTCCCTGGATGAAAAGGCCTCCGGCCGTGTAGAGTTCCGTCAGGTTTCCATGGCTTATCATGCTTCCGGTGATGAGGCGTTGACGGGCGTATCCTTCACTGCCCATCCCGGTCAGACTGTAGGCATCATTGGCGGCACAGGCTCCGGCAAGTCTACTCTGGTGAATCTCATTCCCCGGTTTTACGATGTGACCTGCGGTTCTGTCCTTGTGGACGGTGTAGATGTGCGGGAATTGGAATTGGAAAGCCTTAGAAGCTCCATAGCCGTTGTGCCCCAAAAGGCTGTGCTTTTCAAGGGGACGATCCGCTCCAACCTTCTCTGGGGCAAGGAAAATGCCACTGCGGAGGAACTGGACAGAGCATTGAAAATCGCTCAGGCCATGGAAGTGGTCTCCGGGAAGCCGGAAGGATTGGATGCCCCTGTGGAACAGGGAGGCAAGAATCTCTCTGGCGGTCAGCGGCAGCGGCTTACCATTGCCAGAGCTTTGGTGCGGCATCCTAAGATCCTGATTTTGGATGACAGCGCCTCCGCTTTGGACTATGCTACAGATGCGGCTCTCCGCAAGGCCATTTCCACCATGGACAATCCTCCTACTACTTTCATCGTATCCCAGAGAGCGTCTTCCATCCTCCATGCCCATGAGATCATCGTCCTGGAAGACGGCGAGGTGGCAGGACAGGGAACCCACGAAAAGCTTTTGGAATCCTGCCCTGCATACAGAGAAATTTATGAATCCCAGTTCAAAAGGGAGGTGGCAGGAAAGTGAAAAACAGTAAAAACGGTGTCTTAAAAAAGGTCCTGTCCTGCCTGCGCCCCCACCGCTTGTTGGTTGCCGGTTCTGTGCTTCTGGCCTTCATCAATGTTATTTTGCAGCTTTCCGTCCCGGTTCTGGTGGGACAGGTGGTGGACTGCATCGTTGCTCCCGGTCGGGTGGACTTTGCCGCCATGAAAGGGCTGCTCCTTACCCTGGCACTTGCCGCAGGAGGCTGCGCATTAGCCCAGTGGTGCATGGGAGAACTGAACAACCGGGTGGTTTTCCGCGTTACCAGAGATCTCCGGGAGCGGATGTTTGCCCATATTCAAAAGCTTCCCTTATCCTATTTAGACAAAAATCCTCATGGACAGACTCTTAGCCGCATGATTACCGATGTGGATCAGTTCGCGGAAGGTCTGCTTATGGGTTTCACCCAGCTTTTTACCGGTGTTTTGACCATTTTAGGTACACTGATTTTTATGGTTCGCCTGAACTGGATTATTGCCCTGGTGGTGCTGATCCTGACCCCTATTTCTCTCTTTGTTGCCCGGTTTATTGCAAACCGCACCTACTCCATGTTCCGCCTGCAATCGGAAGCCAGGGGGGAACAAACCGCTCTCATTGAAGAAACACTGGGCGAACTGAAAACGGTTCAGGCCTTCAGCCACCAGAATGCCAGCCAGGAAGAATTTGACCGGGTCAATGAAAAGCTGCGGAAAGCCAGCCTCCGTGCCATTTTCTTTTCCTCCCTCACCAACCCCTGCACCCGCTTTGTCAATTCCCTGGTCTATGCGGCGGTTGGTCTTACCGGCGCATTGACCTGTATTGCAGGCGGTATGACCGTAGGCGGTCTCACCAGCTTCCTCAGTTATGCCAACCAGTATACCAAGCCCTTTAACGAAATTTCCGGTGTGATCACGGAGCTGCAAAATGCCCTTGCCTGCGCTGACAGAGTTTTCCGCTTTTTGGAGGAACCCACGGAATCTCCCGATCCAGTGGAGGAAGAAGCCCTTGCCGCAGAAGGCGCAGTGGAAATTTCCCGTGTTTCCTTCTCCTATAACCCCGAAAAGCCCCTGATCCGTGACTTTAATCTCAAGGTAAGCCCCGGTCAGCGGGTAGCCATCGTTGGCCCTACGGGCTGCGGTAAAACCACAATGATCAACCTCCTTATGCGCTTTTATGAGGTGGACAAAGGTGAAATCCTTTTAGACGGCAAGCCCACTTCTCAAATGTCCCGAAGGGCATTGCGCAAGCGTTTTGGAATGGTTTTGCAGGATACCTGGCTGCGTGCCGGCACCATTCGGGAGAATATCGCCATGGGCAAGCCTGATGCCACAGAGGAAGAAATCATTGCTGCTGCTAAGGCTGCCTATGCCCACAGCTTCATTCGACGCTTGCCCCAGGGCTATGATACGGTGATCGGAGAATCAGGCGGAAGCCTCTCTCAGGGACAGAAGCAGCTTTTGTGCATCGCAAGAGTGATGCTGTGCCTGCCCCCTATGCTGATTCTGGACGAGGCTACTTCCTCCATCGACACCCAGACGGAAAGTCGCATCCAGAAAGCCTTTGCCACTATGATGGAAGGCCGCACCAGCTTTATCGTTGCCCACCGGCTTTCTACCATTGAATCCGCAGATGTGATTCTGGTTATGCGGGACGGTCAGGTGGTGGAGCAAGGAAACCACAAAGAGCTTTTGGAGCGCCAGGGCTTCTATGCCCAGCTATATAACAGCCAGTTCGCCCGGTAGGGCAAGCTGACCGAAGAAAAACCTCCCTCTGCATTTTTGCAAAGGGAGGATTTTGTTGTATCAGTCCCGTCTGCGCCGCCCGCCAAAGAGCAGCACCAGTCTTAGAAGCTGGGCAAGGGATACAGCCAGAGCTGCCACATAGGTGAGAGCCGCTGCCCGGAGTGTTTTCTTTGCTCCCACGATCTCATCATCATAGAGGATGTGCCCTTGCTCAATGCCCATAAGCGCCCGACGGCTTGCGTTAAACTCCGTAGGCAGAGTCACAAGCTGAAAAACAGCGGAAAGGCTAAAGCAGATAATGCCGATGTCAATGAGAATCCCCAGGCTGCTGTTGATAAACAGAAGGCCTACAAGGATCAATGGCATGGCCAGTTTGGAGCCGATGTTGGTAATGGGAATAATGGCAGTGCGCAGTTTGATGGGGAAGTACCCAACTGCGTGCTGCACGGCGTGCCCGGCCTCGTGGCAGGCGACACCGATGGCGGCGGTGGAGCGGCTGTCGTACACCTCATCGGAAAGTCGGATCACATTGGCTCTGGGGTCAAAGTGGTCGGTGAGCTTGCCGGAGACTCTCTCCACCCGCACATTGCTTACGCCGTTGGCACGAAGCACCTGCATGGCAGCATCCGCTCCGGTGATTCCTCTCCGGGTAAATTGCCCGGAATACTTTTTGAAGGTGCGGTTTACGTTGGCGCTTGCCCACAGGGATAAAATCACCGCAGGTATGACCAAAACCAGATAATACCAGTCAAGATAGAACATAGAACACCTCGGAAGTTTTCATTCCCTATTTATGGGGTATGTACCGGGTGGCTTACAGATACTCCCGGGGCTCCATGGCCTCTGCCAGCTTTGGGGTAATGGCGCCCAGGAACAGGCTGTCTGCCTGCTGATGGAGGGTCTGTAATGCTCCTGCGGATAGGTTCACCGGCACCTGACCGGGCATAAACAGGTCGTTGTCCAGAATGAAGTGGACTTCCTCGTCCTGGGGCTGATTGCCCCGCTTGATCATGCCGGGGCCTGCGTGGAGCTTTACATGAGCGCCCCCACGGAGCTTCATTTCCGCATCAAAGGAGCAGCGGGAGGTGGCAGTTTCTTCCACATCCTCCTCTGCCAGAATGCCCAGATAGCAGCTCTGGAACAGTTCCCGGAAGGGAACGCCCTCCAGGTCAAGAGCCTTTCTGGAGAAGGCGTTGATGTACCGGAGGCCCACCCGCTCGAAATAAGCAGGCTGATAGGTCTTAATAAAGGCCACCAGAGGCAGATCCAGCTTCTTGGCAAATTCCTCCCATGTGGTATACCGCAGACAGGACAGGGAAATGAAGGTGGTGGTGAGATTCACTCTCCAAACACCGTCAGCGGAAATGAACTGATAATTGGTCATTTCCTTCTGGGGCTGCATCTTCATATTGCCTGGTGTGCCGACCATGCGGGGAGGAGGTGTTTCTCTGGTTGTCCGGTACTGGGGGAACTCTCTGCGGATGGCCTCCTGGAAATCGGCGGGTACTCTGGTTTCAATGGATAGGATTTCCGGGAAGCGAAGCTGGCAGATCACTTCCAGAAGCTGATGATTTTCAAAACGGCGGCGGGATTCATGGGAAAACATAAGTGGTTGCTCCTTTCGGTTGGAATCTTTTTTACTATTATACCCCAAAACAAAGAAAATCGCAAGGCAGAACCGGGGCTTTTGATGCTGTAATTCTTTACTTTTCTGTAAACTTTATATATAATGGGGCAAAGGAAAGGAGTGAAGGATCTATGGATGTCCTGTATTTTTTTGAAAATCTACGCAATCCGGTGCTGGATACCCTCATGCAGATTGTGACGGAGCTTGGCTCTGAAACCTGCTTTTTGGTGGCAGCTCTGGTGATCTACTGGTGCGTAAACAAGCGCCACGGCTATTACCTTATGGCAGTGGGCTTCCTGGGAACCATCCTGAATCAGTTTTTGAAGCTGTTTTGCCGGATTCCCCGGCCCTGGATGAAAGATCCCTACTTTACCATTGTTGAGTCTGCCCGGGCAGATGCCACAGGCTACAGCTTCCCCAGTGGTCACAGCCAGACCGCTGTGGGCAACTTCGGGATCATAGCCATTACCGCTAAAAGAAAATGGGTTCGCACCCTGGCGATTCTCTTTGCGGTACTTGTTCCGGTGTCCCGGATGTATCTGGGTGTGCATACCCTGGCTGATGTGGCAGTGGGCAGTTTGTGCGCCTTGCTGCTTATTGTATTGCTGCGGCCTGTGGTGTACAGCGAGAAAAAGTGGGCCATCCCTGCCCTCATGGGCTTCATGATTTTCTGCGGTCTGGGCTTTTTGGCATACACAGAGCTGGCTGCCTTCCCCCAGGATATTGATGCAGATAACCTTGCCCATGCCCAAAAGAATGCCTACACCTTGCTGGGCTCTATGGCAGGCTTCCTTCTGGGCTATGTGATCGAGGTCAGAAAGGTGAACTTCACTGTCAATGCCGTCTGGTGGGCGCAGCTTCTGAAGATCGTCCTGGGTCTGGGTCTTGCGGTTGCTCTGAAAGCAGGGCTGAAAGCACCTCTTATGACCCTTTTTGATGGGCATAATATGGCTCATTTCGTCCGCTATTTTGTAGTGGTTGTCTTTGCTGCCCTCCTGTGGCCCATGACCTTCCGCTTTTTCTCTAAGCTGGGAGGGAACAAGGAATGATTTGTCTTTGGATCGCACTGGGACTGTTCCTTTTTGTGATGCTGGCGGGACTTGTGATTTTCCGTTTGGCATCCGTCCCCGGTAAACGGGCGACCTTAATGAACATGGAATTGCTGGATACCCAGATTGACAATATGCTGCCCATCCCGGTAAAAGAGGGCTTCGACTTTATGCGGGAGCATAACCCCCAGGAGTTATCCATGACCTCCTTTGACGGCACAAAGCTTCGGGGCAGATGGGTTCCTGTGGAAAATGCAAAGGGTACATTTCTGCTGCTTCACGGCTGGACCGGCTGCGTGGAGCGGGACTTTTGCTGCATTCTCTCTGTGTATCATGCTATGGGGATGAACCTGCTTATGATCGACCAGCGGGGGCAGAACAAAAGCGGCGGCAGATACATGACCTTCGGTGCAAAAGAAAGCCGGGATGCTGTAGAGTGGGTGAAGTTCCACAACGAGAAATTTGGCCCCCAGCCCTTGATCATTGACGGCATTTCCATGGGCGCAAGCTCTGCCCTTATGGCCATGGGTCACGACCTTCCGTCCAATGTTCGGGGCGTGATCGCAGACAGCAGCTTTACTTCTCCCTGGGCCATTATCTGTCAGGTGGCAAAGCAGTCTGCCCATCTTCCGGCATTTCCCTTCATGTATGCCGCTGCCTTCTGGTGCAGACTCCTGGGTGGATATAACCCCTGGAAGCACACCACTGTGGAGGCCATGAAACATAGCCGCCTGCCGGTTGCCATGCTCCACGGCAAGGCCGATAACTTTGTACCCTATACCATGAGTGTGGAAGCATATGAAGCCTACGAGGGGGACAAAGAGATTCTTCTGGTGGAGGGCGCAGGCCATGGCATGAGCTATCTCACCGACAAGGCCCGCTGCACAGAAGCTTTAGGAAAATTTATTTCCAGGGTACTTGCCGGCGATGCTTGAGGGATTTTTGCAGATTTTGCCCCATGAAGGGCCGAGAATACTCCGATTCTCGCTTTGCGAGAGAGGATTTTCGGTCTGGTGGGTGTGATTCTCTCTGTCAGTTTGGTAGAATCGAGTCGCTGGGTACCACAGCGAGAGAAAATCCAACCCCACAAATGGAGGTATTTTTATGGAAGCAAGAACGTTGGGCAGTTTTATTGCCACCTTACGAAAAGCCAACGGATTGACCCAAAAGGACTTGGCAGAGAAGCTGAGCGTGTCCGATAAGGCGGTCAGCCGCTGGGAGCGGGACGAATGTGCCCCCGACCTGACCCTCATCCCTGTTATTGCGGATATTTTCGGTGTCACTACCGATGAACTGCTCCGGGGTCAGCGGAACAACCCGGAAAGCGCAAAGCCGGAGCAGCCTACGGAAAAGAGCCGGAAGCAGTTAAACCGTATTCTTAGGGAGAACAAAACTCGCTTTCTTACCGGAAGCCTTATTGCTCTAACTGTGGGATTTGTGGGTTTGATTGCTGCCATGATCTGCAATCTTGCCTTTTTAAGAGCCTATTTGGGCTTCTATGTAGGCAGTGTCTTTGTTCTGATTGCCGGAGTTATGGAGATTATTTTCGGTTTCCGTGCCTTTAGTGCCGTAGCAGATGACGAAGGCTTTGAAGAAGATGTTGTAGCCGCCCACAGAGGAGAACTGAAAAAGATTCTGAAATACGCCCTGCTGGTGATTTTCCTGGTCTTTTCTTTTAACTTTCCTCTGGTGACCCAGGTGTACGATGCCTATTGGGGTTTGAACTTCAGCAGTTGGCTGCCCTTGGGGTTAATCTACTGCGCAGTGACGGCTTGCTTGTTCATCTTTGGCGCGTGGGTCTTCCGTGGGATGTATCTTCGTGGCATGGCACATCAGGAGCCTTCCAAGGTAGAACATGAAAGAAAACTCCACCGCCTGCAGGCCAAGTTTATGGGCTTTACTGCCCTGGCCATTGCAATCACTCTGGTGTTACAGATTGGGGTGAACGCCTTAAGCGCGGAATATATGCCTTTCTCAGCCGGCAATACTTTCCAGAATATAGAGGACTTCCATACCTGGGCCATGACGAACCCGGAGCCCAACTACGACAGTGTTGACTCTATGGAGGAAGTACTCCAGCATTTTGACGAACACGGGAATGAAGTATCCCCGGAAGAACTCCGGGAGCAGACAATCCACGGAACTTCCTCTGCCCGGATTGATGCCATTATAACAGTCAGCCCAAGAGATATTGTTATGATCCGTACTCCGGGCAGCAACAGCTTCCCCCTGACGGCCTACACCCAGGAGGATTATATCAGAAACAGCGATATCACCGACATGATAAACATTTTCTTTATTCTTCTGTATCTCGGAGAAATTGCCGCCGGAGTGGTACTTTATATCAAAAAGAGAAAGACGATTTAACCGTTGTCAGTGGGGATTTTTTGTGGTAAAATAGCCCCAAACACAGGAAAAGAGGTATGCACCATGGAGATTCCCATGACCGTAGTTGCCCGAATTCACAGCGATTTTCCCAGCAAATTCGGGATTCCCAGGCAGTCGGGGCTGGTGCCGGAATTGGAATCCTTCGTTGTTTTTGAACCGGAGTTTCGCAACCCCGATATGCTCCGGGGCTTAGAGGGCTTCTCTCACATTTGGCTTCTGTGGAATTTCTCCGGCAACCGTCAGGATGGCTGGTCCCCTACGGTGCGCCCGCCCCGCTTGGGTGGAAATACTCGCATGGGCGTTTTTGCCACCCGTTCGCCCTTCCGTCCCAACCCCATCGGCCTTTCCTGCGTGAAGCTGGAAGAGGTGATTTTAACTAGCCCTCAAGGGCCGATGCTGCGGGTGAGCGGTGCTGACCTGATGGATGGAACACCGATTTTCGACATCAAGCCCTATGTTTCCTATGCGGATTGCCACCCGGATGCAGTGGGCGGCTTTGCGGATACGGCAGGGGAGTTCCTTTTGGCGGTGGATTTTCCGGAGGAGCTTTTGAACCAAGTGCCGGAAAACCGCCGGGAGGCACTTCTGGGTGTCCTGGCTCATGACCCCCGGCCCTCTTATCAGAGAAGCCCGGAGCGGGTCTACGGCATCAGCTTCGCAGGGCTCAATGTAAGATTCCAGGTGGCAGAAGACCGGCTGACTGTGATTGAAATCATAAAAGAATAAAACTAAGCAGAGGATAGCCTGAAAACTATCCTCTGCATTTTTTGTTTACTTCGTTCCGGTTGAACCAAAACCGCCTTCACCTCTGACCGTTTCGTCCAACTCCTCTACCAGCTCCATTTCCGGCATCATAACCGGCATAATGGCAAGCTGGGCAACCCGCTCCCCATGCTCGACGATTTGTGGCGCTGTGCCGTGGTTGTGCAGGGCTACCAGGAGTGGCCCACGGTAGTCGGAATCGACAACGCCTACCTTGTTGGCGGGGGCAAGACCTCTCTTGGTGGCCATGCCACTGCGGGCAAAGATCAGTCCCGCATAGCCGTGAGGCACGGCAATAGCCAGCCCGGTGGGCAGCAGCTTGGTTTCTCCGGGCAAAATGGTCACAGCCTCGCTCAGACACACATAAAGATCCGCACCGGCGGCATACTCCGTGCCGTAGGTAGGCAGCTTTGCTCTGGGATCTAACTTTTTAACCTTCATTTGCGCCCCTCCTTGGCTTGCCAGTCCTCCCAGAGAACGATTTCCCCGGAAGACAGGGTTTTCTGCATATCGATCAGTCTTTGGTTTTCTGAGCCACGGAAACGGAGACTCAGATTTTTCTGCTCCGCAATAAATGGCCCATCCACTAAAACATCCACATAGGAAAGAAGCTCCCGGGTCACTTCCCACGGGCCAAGCTTCTGTGTCAGAATGTGTCCGTCCAGAGTATAGCCCGAAAACAGCCAAACGGACTTTTGGGGATAGGTTTCCTTCACTTTGCGCAAAAGTTCCAGTACCTCTGGCTGATTTTGAGGCTCCATAGGCTCACCGCCTAAGACGGTTAAGCCACGAATATAGGGGGGTGCTAACATTTTCAGGACTTGCTCCATGGTTTCCCCCGTAAAAGGCTCACCATAGGCAAAATCCCAGGCATCCCGGTTAAAGCAGTCCTTGCAGTGCCGGGTGCAGCCGGAAACGAACAGACTTACCCGCACCCCCGGGCCGTTGGCTATGTCATTGTTTTTGATGTTGGCGTAATACATGGTCAGCCTCCCAGCCTTAACGGAAAGGCGTTCCGTCTTTGTCCAGCACTTCCAGCCGCTTTACCCTGGAAAAATCCGGAGCGAACTGCGGAAGGTGGACGGAGATTGCCTGCACCAGCATGGCAGGATTGAGAGAGGGATTCTGGGCGCATACCCGGCAGGAAAGCCGAATCTCTTGTTCGTTTAATTCTTCTGCGGTGCAAGAGAGGATCATAGGCCGGATATCCTGCTCCGTCATGCCGTTTTTAGACTTTTTGGAAACCACAATGGGCTCATTTCCTGTAAAGAAGGCTGCCAGCGCATCCTTGCATCCTGCAGGAATGCCGCCGTCATACTCCAGTGTGACCTGTGCATCCAGATGAGTTAGATCACGGAGCTTTCTGCCATTTTCCCAAATCTCTTTGACCCGGACTCCTGCGGGCATGGTGCGGTTCAAAAGACCGGGAATTTCCTGCAAGGGGGCAGAAACACCCTCGGCCAGTTCAAAATCCAACAGCTCACACACACTTTCCGCACCGACAGATAGGGGAAGGGCAATGGAAACCTGGGCTCTGGGGGTAAAGCCTTGGCTGTGGCGAATGAGAAGCCCCGCCCGCTTGAAAGCTCTTTGAAACACCCGCATCAAGTCCAGATGGGAGATATAGACCGCATCCCCGGTCTTTTCAAAAAGAAGTCTAGGCATCGCAGCCCACCTCCTTTAACAGCTTGTTGGCACCGCATCCGGCGCAGTTTTCCCGGCAATCCGGAGTGGTAACGCCCTCGTAAGCACGATGCCGCTCTTTCAGCAGGAACTTCTGGCCGACACCTACAGAAAGGGTCTGCCAGGGGAGAACCTCGTCTTCCTCTATGCCTCTTGTGGTGTAGAAGTTGGGGTCAATGCCGCAGGCTTTGAAAGCATCCAGCCAAAGGTCATAGCGGAAGTATTCATCCCATCCGTCCAGGCGCACACCGTGAGTTGCGGCATATTCCAGTACCTTGCTCAACCGTCGGTCGCCTCTTGCCAGAATCGCTTCCATACGGCTCAGGTCGGGGGCGTGCCAGTTGTATTCCACAGCCTTGTGGGGCATGGCGGCTTTCAAGAGCTTGGTGCGGCGAATGTACTCCTCCGGAGCAATCTGCTTTTCCCACTGGAAGGGGGTAAAGGGCTTGGGTACGAAGAAGGCTGTTGCCACATGGACTCGCAGCCCTCTCTTTTTGTTGGAAGCCGTTGCCTGCCAGGTTTTAATGATCTTAAAGACCAACTCCGCAATGCCCAGAACATCCTCGTCGGTCTCCGTGGGCAGACCCAGCATGAAATAGAGCTTTACATTACTCCAGCCGCCGGAGAAGGCTCTGGCGCAGGTTTCCAGGATTTCATCCTCGGTGAGATTTTTGTTGATCACATCACGAAGCCGCTGTGTGCCTGCTTCCGGGGCAAAGGTGAGGCCGCTTTTTCTGGTGGTTTGCAGCTTTTCCATCAGTTCCCGGGAGAAATTGTCTGCCCGAAGGGAGGGAACGGACAGGCCAACCTTCTGTTCTTTGCAATAAGGAATCAGCTCATCGGTCAGTTCTTTTAAGCCCCGATAATCGGAGGTGGACAGGCTGGCCAAAGTCAGCTCGTGGTTGCCGGAATCCTGCAGGCTCTCAATGGCTTGCTTGTACAGCACGTCCGGGCTCTTTTTTCGCACAGGGCGGCAGGAGAAGCCTGCCTGACAGAAGCGGCAGCCGCGGATACAGCCCCGGAAGACCTCCAAATTGGTGCGGTCATGGACAATTTCCGTGGTAGGTACAATGCCCTTGGTGGGAAAATATGCCTTGTCCAAATTCTCCACAATGCGCTTGGTAACAACCTCCGGCGCACCGGGCAGGGCTTCTATGGAAGCGAGCGTGCCGTCTTCCTTATAATGATGCTTATACAGACTGGGCACATACACGCCGGGGATTTTTGCTGCTTCCAGAAGGAAGGCTTTCTTGCTCCAGCCCTCTTTTTTTGCCTTTTGGTACAGGGAAACGATCTCAACCGTAATTTCCTCGCCCTCGCCCAGAGAGAAAAAGTCGATAAAATCTGCCAAAGGCTCCGGATTGTAGGCGCACACACCCCCGGCGAAGACCATATTGTGAAGGCCCTTCCGGTCTTTACAGTGCAGAGGGATTCCTGCCAGATTCAGCATATTGAGGATGTTGGTGTAGCTCATTTCGTAGCCAATGGAGAAGGCGATCATGTCATGCTCCCCAATGGGATCATGGCTCTCCAAGGCCCAAAGTGGAAGATTGTACTTCCGCATGGCCTCTTCCATATCTCCCCAGGGGGCGAAAACTCGCTCGCACCAAACCCTATCCATTTCGTTCATGACGCCGTAAAGAATCCGCATACCCAGATTGGACATACCCAACTCATAGGTGTCGGGGAAGCAGAAGGCAATGCGAACATCCACCTGGGATTTATCCTTTACCACTTGGTTGTATTCGCCGCCGGTATACCGGGCAGGCTTTTGTACCGTGGGCAAAATGCGGTGTAACAATTCAGTCATAGCTATTCCTCGCTTTTTTGATATAGCCTTATTGTAGCGGGGAATGACTCTTTTTGCAACCTAAATTTCGGACTTTTATGTACGCGGCTCATAGCTGGCATCTTCCCTTGAGATGCCAGCTTTTGCCGTACTTGGGTCAAATTTCCCATGAACCCGAAAGCATCGGGCAGAATTTAGCGCTCGTTCTGGCTTCTGTTCTGGCTGTAGTTCTGGTTCTGGTTGTTGTTCTGGTTGTTGCTGTTCTGGTTCTGGCTTCTGTTCTGGTTGTTGTTCTGGTTCTGATTGTTATTCTGATTTCTGTTCTGGTTCTGATTGTTCATTTTCGTTTCCTCCAATCAATTTGTACGGTTTTCGTGGTTTGCCGCAAAGCTAGTATGCCCTGGACAGGATGCTCCATACGGGAAAAGGGTGGTGGTAATTTCTGGTTGAAAAGCGCTAAAAGCCCTAAGATTTATCCCTGGGCTTAAAGATCAGTGCCGCCAAAAACGCCCCCACCACAGCCAGACAAATTCCTCCTGCCGAGGCTTCCAGCCCCCCGGTAAAAATCCCAAGAAATCCCTTTTCGTTGACGGCTTCTTTTACACCTTTGGCAAGATTGTACCCAAAGCCGGTTAAGGGAACACTTGCCCCGGCCCCGGCAAATTTTGCAAGGGGCTCATACAGCCCGATTCCTCCTAGGATCACACCGGCAACCACATAGGCAACCAGTATTTTTGCGGGGGTCAGCTTGGTTTTGTCAATGAGGAGCTGCCCCAGGAGGCAGAAGCAACCGCCAACCAAAAATGCTTTTAGATATTCCATTCCTGTTCCTCCCGTGCTTCTAAGGATACGGCATGACATATACCGGGTATGGTCTGCCCCTGTTGGGTCGATGTTGGGGAGAGCAGCGCCCCTGTTCCGCAAAAAAGCAGCCTGCGCAGTTCACCTCTTCTCATTTTGTCCAAAAGCAAGCTGCACAGTACCAGCGCGCTGCAGCCGCAGCCGGAGCCACCTGCGTGTACGTCCTGCTGCTTTCGGTCAAAGAGCATCAGGCCGCAGTCATTGTAGCGGCTTCCCAGCTCAAAGCCCATGGAGGAAAGCCGCTCGGAAACGATCTCAAAGCCCACAGCCCCCAGATCACCGGTGACGATCAGATCATAATACTCCGGGCTCCGGTGCAGGTCTTCAAAATGCTGGGTCAGGGTTTCAACGGCAGCCGGCGCCATGGCTGCTCCCATGTTGTTGGCATCGGTGATCCCCAAATCCCGAACAGTTCCAATAGTGGCAGCTTCGATCACAGGGCCTTTTCCCTCCTCCGAGACCATGACTGCCCCTGCCCCGGTGGCTGTCCATTGGGCGGTGGGTGTGCGCTGACCGCCATAGTCCAAGGGGAAGCGGAACTGCCGCTCCGAGGAAGCAAAATGGGAGGATGTCATAGCAACAGCCCGCCCGGCAAAGCCTCCGGAAACTGCCATTGCCGCCATGAGAAGACTTTCTGACATGGTGGAACACGCCCCATACAGCCCCAGGACAGGAAGCCTCTTGTTTCTAAGGGCAAAGCTGGAGCTGATGCACTGGTTTAGCAAGTCTCCGGAGAAAACAATATCAATATCCTTTTCCTTTTTGTGGGCCTTTTTTAGCAGCACCTCCAGAGCCAATTCTTGCAAGCGGCACTCCGACTGTTCCCAGGTTTTTTGCCCAAAGAAGGTGTCTTCACCTGTATAATCGAAGCAGGCGCACAGTGGCCCTTGCCCCTCTTTCTTTCCTGCAATGCTTGCCCATGCGGTGATAACCGGTGGCTTCTTTGGTTGAAAGCTTCGCACACCCCGCTTGTTTTCTGCCATAAGATCCTTCCTTCCATCCAATCTTTTTTCTATTATGCCCATAAAGAAAAATCTGCCGCGAATTTTCTTCGCAGCAGATTCGTTTTCTATAATTTACCGCCAATCCGGCTCCAGTTCATTTCGCATGGAAAGACCGAAAATTATTTCCCGGGTAATGGAAACATATTCTTCATAGTCTGTGGCTTTTCGCAGCTTTTTGCCCAAAGTGTCGCTGTTTTCAAATAGGCACAGCAGATGTCGCCAGTTTTCCTTTAACCGGAACATGGCATTGCGCCTGCTTCCAAAGGTGGAGCAGTATTCTTCCAGAAGGGCATCATGGAAGTCGGCCAGTTTTTGCGGTGTCGTTCCACCGGGGGTCAGCATTCCGGGGTTGCCAATGAGCCCACGACCGATCATCATGGATTGGGCATTGGGAAAGCGTTCTTCCATTTCCTGTATTTCAAGATGGGTGCAGAGATCACCGTTGTAGGAAACCGGCATTTTTGCGTACTGTAAGGCATAGGCAAAGACTTCCAGGTTTACCGCACCTTTATAAAAGGCCTGGCGTACTCTGGGGTGAATGATGATCTCCTGGGAAGGATAGCGGTTTATCAGCTCCAAAATGGCAGGAAACTCCTCCGGAGAGGCAATGCCAATACGGGTTTTTAAGGAAATGGGCAGGGGAGATTTCTCAAAAATTTCGTCCAGGAACAGAGCCAGTGCATCTAAATCCCGGAGCATCCCTGCACCCTTGCCCTTGGATACCACTGTACCGGAGGGGCAGCCCATGTTCAGGTTTACAAGTGGATAGCCCATATCCTGGCAGCATCCTGCCGCCCAGAGAAAATCCTCCGGGTTGCGGGTCAAAATCTGGGGCACGGCCTGAAATGCTACGCTGTCTGCAGGGGGCAGATCTCTGCGCTCCTTGGTGGTTAAGCTGTGGTGCATAGTGGGGGAGATAAAGGGCATATAGTACCGCTGCACACCGGGGAAATACTGGTGATGCAGCTTGCGGTAAATGCTGTCGGTCAGTCCTTCCAAAGGGGCAAAATCATAGCGCATGGCAGCCTCCAAAATGAACGATTTGGTTTTAGTATAGTTTCTTTTGCCTGGAAAAGCAAGACGGTTTTTCTGCGACCGGGCCTTGGTGCAAGAGTCATATACAAATAGGAGGGATATACTTGCGGCAAAATGATCCCATACCTGTCCGGGAAACGGAGAAAAAGAGGAAAATGAGCAGAATATTTTGAAAAACGAATGAATATTTATGCAATAATATGAAATAATTCTGTGTGACTTTTCGTTATTTTGGTAAAGAAATAGACAAATAATATGGGGAAAACTTGAATTTTTCCGTAAAAACCCACATTTTTGCAAAAAAATGATTGAATTTTTCAAAAAAATAATATACAATAAAACCATCCATATAAATTTAAGGCAAAAGGAGACAGAGGTATGATTCATCAGGTTGTTATTACCGGCAATACATTGACATTAGAGGCCCTGGCAGCAGTCTGCCGCCACGGTGCAAAGGTCATTCTTTCTGAAGAAGCACGGCAGAGCATTATCGCTTCCCGCCGGGTGGTAGATCAGTTGGTAGACGACGGCGCTACTGTTTACGGCATCACCACCGGCTTCGGCAAGTTCAGCGATGTGACCATTACCGCAGAGGAGTGCAAGCTCCTGCAGAAGAATTTGATCATTACCCATGCCGTTGGCGCAGGCGAGCCTTTCAGCCGTGAGGTTGCCAGAGGCATTATGCTTCTTCGTGTGAATAATCTGGCCAAGGGTTTCTCCGGTGTGTGCCTTTCCACTGTAGAAACTTTGATCGAGATGCTGAACCGTGGCGTTACTCCCGTGATCCCCCAGAAGGGTTCTCTGGGTGCCAGCGGCGACCTGGCTCCTCTTTCCCACATGGTTCTTCCCATGCTGGGTCTGGGCATTGCTGAGTATGAAGGCGTTACCATGTCCGGCGCTGAGGCTATGGAAAAGGCCGGCATTCCCACCATCGAGCTGGTTGCCAAGGAAGGCCTGGCCCTGATCAACGGCACCCAGGCTATGACCTCTGTGGGCGCTCTGGCTGTATATGATGCCATTTCTCTCATGAAGCTGGCAACTGTTGCCGCTGCCATGAGCTTCGAAGCCAACCGGGGCGTTCTGGATGCTCTGGACCCCAGAGTACATGCTGTCCGTCCTCACGATGGTCAGGGCAAAACTGCTGCCAATCTGCGCAGACTTCTGGAAAAGAGCGGCAATGTGACCCGTCAGGGTGAGATCCGCGTACAGGACGGTTACAGTCTGCGCTGCGTGCCTCAGGTTCATGGCGCAAGCCAGGATGCTATCAACTATGTCAAGTCCAAGGTTGAGATCGAGATTAACTCTGTAACCGACAACCCCATCGTCTTTAAGGAGACCATGCAGGGCATCTCCGGTGGTAACTTCCACGGTCAGCCCATGGCTCTGGTCTTTGACTTCCTAGGCATCGCTCTTTCCGAACTGGCAAACATCTCCGAGCGGCGGACAGAGCGTTTGGTCAACCCCAGTCTGGGCGGCTTCCCCGCATTCCTTGTCAAGAACGGTGGCCTGAACTCCGGCTTTATGATCGTGCAGTATTCCGCTGCCGCTCTGGTTTCTGAGAATAAGGTGCTGGCCCACCCCGCCAGTGTAGACAGCATTCCTTCCTCTGCCGGCCAGGAAGACCATGTGAGCATGGGCACCATCGCCGCCAGAAAGGCCGGAGAGATCCTTGCCAATGTTCGTCGGGTTCTGGCTATGGAGTATATGTGCGCCTGCCAGGCCATTGATCTTCTGGAAGGCGGCGACAAGCTGGGTGTAGGTACTGCCCCTGCTTACGAGGCTATCCGCAAGGTTTGCCCCATGCTGGTGGACGACCGTCCTCTTTATGAAGATATTAATAACTGCGAGTCTGTCCTTATTGACGGAAGCCTGCTGGCTGCTGTTGAGGCCGCAGCCGGAGAGTTGGACTTCTAATTTATCTGCCGGGAAGGGGAGACCCTTCCCGGTTTTTCTGTGTGGCGCCCTTAGTTTCCAACCCTTGCTATTTCCTGCCACCGGTGGTATAATATAGAAAATTACAAAATGGAAGGTGTATGCATATGACCAAAATTGATATTTATTCCGGCTTCTTAGGGGCTGGCAAGACAACCCTGATCCGCAAAATGATCTCCGAAGCCTACGGAAAAGAAAAGCTGGTTCTCATTGAAAATGAGTTTGGCGACATCAGCGTAGACGGCGGCTTCCTGCAGGAGGCCGGTATTGAGATCCGAGAAATGTACTCCGGCTGTATCTGCTGCTCTCTGGTGGGTGACTTTGGCGAAGCTCTGGAGCAGGTTATTCGGGATTACGCTCCCGACCGTATCATCATCGAGCCCTCCGGTGTAGGCAAACTCAGTGATGTTGTGGCAGCTGTGAAGCAGGTTGTAACCGAGGGTGTAGAGCTGGGCTTCGCTGTTGCCGTTGCTGATGCCAGCAAGTGTAAGATCTATAGCAAGAACTTCGGTGAGTTCTATAACAATCAGTTGGAGAATGCTTCTACTATCGTTCTCAGCCGTACCGACTCCATCCCTCAGGACAAGCTGGATAAGGCCATTGCCCTGATCCGGGAGCATAACCAGACCGCCACTCTGGTCACTACCCCCTGGGATCAGCTCAGCGGCAAGCAGCTCCTGGAAGCCATGGAGCATGAAGACACCCTCTCTCAGGAACTTCATCATATGGAGGAAGCCCACCGCCAACTTCACCACGAACATCATCACCATGAGCATGAGGAAGAATGCTGCTGCGGCGGTCACGGTCACCATGAGCATCACCACCATGAGCACCACGAAGGCTGCGGCTGCGGACATGACCATCACCATCATCATGCCGACGAAGTTTTCGCGAGCTGGGGCGTAGAAACTGCCCGAAAGTTCACTCCTGAGGGACTTCGGGAAGCCCTGGACGAGTTGGAAGCGGGAGAAGCCGGTGTGATTCTCCGTGCCAAGGGCATTGTTGCCGCAGAGGACGGAAGCTGGATCCACTTCGACTATGTGCCCGGTGAGATCAGTATCCGGCAGGGCGGCGCTCTGGTCATGGGCAGACTGTGCGTCATTGGCGCAGAGCTGAAGGAAGAACAGATCGCCCGCATTTTTGGGGTATAAGCTATGGTTCAGATTCCGGTTTATGTATTTACCGGCTTTTTGGATTCCGGTAAGACCAAATTTATTCAGGAGACCTTAGAGGATACCCGCTTTAACGGCGGTGAGCGCACCCTTGTTCTGCTCTTTGAAGAAGGGGAAGAAGAATTGGACATTTCCCAGTACCCCTTCCGCAATGTCTACCAAGAGGTTCTGGATCAGGATACCGTCACCACCGCAGAGCTGGAAGCCCTGGGGAAAAAGCACAAACCCCAGCGGGTTGTTATGGAGCTTAACGGCATGAAGAAGGTTGGGGAGTTGTATGCCCGCCTGCCCCGTGCCTGGGCAGTGGCCCAGGAAGTGATGTTTGCCGATGCTTCCACCATTCTGACCTACAATGCCAATATGCGGGATCTGGTGGTAGATAAGCTGGCAGGCTGTGAAATGGTGGTTTTCAACCGGGTGAAGTCGGGGCAGGATACAATGCCCCTTCATAAGCTGGCAAGAGCCGTCAGCCGCCGGGTGGATATTCTCTATGAAACCACCGAGGGTGTGTCTACTTTGGATGACATTGTTGATCCCTTGCCCTTTGACATTAACGCCCCTGTGATCGAGATTCAGGACGAGGACTACGGCCTGTGGTACCGGGATGTGTCCGAAGAACCGAAGAAATATCACGGCAAGACGGTTTACTTCAAGGGGCAGGTAGCAAGACTGCGCCGGGATAAGGATGGCGTTTTCGCCCCCGGTCGCTTTGTTATGACCTGCTGTGTGGACGATATTCAGTTCTGCGGTGTGCCTTGTAAATTTGCCGGGGCGCAGAAGCTGGAAGCCCGGAGCTGGGTACAGGTCAAGGCTACAGTGACCGCCGAAAAGCATCCCCTTTATAAGGGGGAATTGGGCCCCATTTTGACAGCCATTTCTGTGGAAAAGGCAGAGCCTGCGTTGCAGGAAGTTGTAACATTCTAAGAAATAAGAGCAGCGGAGGTTTTCTCTGCTGCTCTTTTCCTGGCATATAAAAAAGAGGAACTGCCTTTTGACAGTTCCTCCAAATCTTTTTACTTGAGCGCATCGATCAGGTTGCCCAGGACAGTTTCAAACTTAACACCGTACCAGTGCTTTTCATCCCCAATGGTAGCTTCCATGGCCCGAACAGTAAAGTCCGCAGCAATCTGGGAAGCTTCAAACAGGGATTTGCCCTGCATCAGGCTGCCCACAAAGGCAGAGGAGAATACATCTCCTGTGCCGTGGAAGCTCTGGGGCAGCTTCTTGTGGCAGTAGTATTCTACCTTACCCCGATTGCTGATCAGTACACCGGTCATGCCCTTCTCAAAGCCGATGCCGGTAAGCACCACACAGGGACAGCCCAGAGCGTGCAGCTTCACAAAAAGCTCGTCGATGTATGCCCGGTCGTATTCTTCTTTGTAGGGATGATCGGTCATGTAGCAGGCTTCGGTGATGTTGGGCAGGATGATGTCTGCCAGCCCGCACAGCTCTGCCATAGCTTTGGCATAGGGCACATCAAAGCCGAAGTACAGATTTCCGTGGTCGCCCATGGCGGGGTCAACAATGATCTTGCCGTTTTCCCCTTTGCGGGAGCGGAAAATATCGGCAACATAGCCCATCTGCTCTTTGCTTCCCAGATAGCCGGTATAAATGGCATCGAAAGTAATGTTTTCCTTTTCCCAATGCTCCCGAATGGCTGGCATATCGGAGCTGATGTCCCGGACGGTGAAGCCCTGGAAGCCATAGGTGTGGGTGGACAGAACAGCGGAGGGAAGGATTGCGGTTTCGTGACCGCAGGCAGAGAGAATGGGCAGGGCAACAGTGAGGGAACACTGACCCACGCAGGAAATATCCTGAATAGTTAAAATGCGCTTGTATTCCATGAAAAAACCTCCAATGATACGGGCAGCGCAAAAATCTCTTTTGGACGCAGGATATATTCCTTGCTTATGTCACCAAATATTCGATTTTTTGGGCTGTCTGTGTATTTCTACCCACATTATAGCAGAAGGAAGTGAAAATTACAGTACCAGATCAGGAAAATTTATGAATACCACATACAGCTTACAATTCGTAACGGCGGCGGTTAAACATTTTAGCCAGTCCACCCTCAGAGGTCTCCCGGAAGCGGTGGCTCATGCTGATGCCGGTTTCATACATGGTTTTAACAACCATATCAAAGGAGATGCGCTGTGTGTCGGAGAGGAAGTAAGCCAGGTTGCAGGCGTTCATGGCGCGCATGGCTGCAACAGCGTTTCTCTCGATACACGGTACCTGTACCAGACCGCAAATGGGGTCGCAGGTGAGGCCCAGATGATGCTCCAAAGCGATTTCCGCGGCATACTGGATCTGGGTGGTGTTGAGGCCAAAGAGATATGTAAGGGCGGCTGCTGCCATGGAGCAGGCTGTGCCGATCTCGGCTTGACAGCCGCATTCCGCACCGGAAATAGAGGCGTTCCGCTTTACCAGATTGCCGATGAGACCGGCAACTGCCAGACCTCGCAGCATTTGTGCATCGGTAAGCTTTCTCTGTGCCTGCACATATACAAGGGCTGCAGGCACAACACCGCAGGCACCGCAGGTGGGGGCAGTGACGATGGTGCCGCAGTCTGCATTCTGCTCGCTGACAGCAAAGGCATAGGCAGAAACGATGCGGCATTCCCGAACCTGGGCTACCTCATTGGGGGCAGGGTTCTCAAAGAGCTTTTTGGCCTTTCGCTCGACCTTGAGACCGCCGGGGAGGATGCCCTCCTTGGAAAGTCCCTCATGTACCGAATTTTTCATAGTCTGCCAAATGGTAGCCAGGAATTCCCAAATGTCTTCACCCTCGTTGATCTCCACATATTCAGCCAGATCCAGACCACGGAAGCGGCAGAACTGCTCCACCTCCGCAAAGGAGTTCTCGGGATAGACCTCAGGCAGCTCCTCCAGCTCATTTCCTTCGGTTCGGATGTCACCGCCGCCTACGGATGCAACCCGCAGGAAGCCAATTTCTTCTCCGCCGGCATAGGCGTAAAAGTCCAGGGTATTGGGGTGAGGCAGATCATCGGGATCGTTTTTGCTGAACACGATCTCATTTTCTACACCGGTGAAGACCTGCCGCAGCACCCGGTCTGTACCGTGACCGATGCCGGTCTTGCTGAGAGAGCCGTAGAGAATGATTGTAACCTTCTCAGCCTGAGGATACAGGGATAAAAACAGCTTGGCGGCTCTTTCCGGCCCCATGGTGTGGGAGCTGGAAGGACCCATGCCGATCTTATAAATATCACGGATAGATTTCATAGGATTACCTCCAAAGGGATATGAAAAATTTTTCTCATTATACCAGAGAAAGCCGGGAAAAACAAGTCTTTTCCTACTATACAGGGCTTGACACCGATGGTATAATATTCTGGTATGAATATATTTGGGGGCTAAGCCCCTTTGAGAGGATGAAATATCATGGCAAAAGAGAAAAAGGTTGAACAGATTACCGATATGGAGGTAGACTTTGCCCAATGGTTTACCGATGTGTGCAAGAAGGCACAGCTCATCGACTATTCTTCCATTAAGGGTATCTTTATCTACCGCCCCTATGGCTATGCCATTTGGGAGAACATCCAGAGAATCATGGATGCAGAGTTTAAGAAGGTAGGCGTAGAAAATGTTTATATGCCCATGCTGATCCCTGAGAGCCTGCTGCAGAAGGAAAAGGATCATGTTGAGGGCTTCGCTCCTGAGTGCGCATGGGTCACTATGGGTGGCAGCGAAAAGCTGGAAGAGCGGTACTGCATCCGTCCCACCTCTGAGACTCTGTTTTGCGAGCATTTTAAGAACGCCATTCAGTCCCACCGGGATCTGCCCATGAAGTACAACCAGTGGTGCAGCGTTCTGCGTTGGGAGAAGACCAGCCGCCCCTTCCTGCGTCATAGAGAGTTCTTGTGGCAGGAGGGCCACACCATGCACGCCACCGCCGAGGAAGCCAAGGCTTTCACGGAGCAGATGCTGAACCTCTATGCGGACTTCTGCGAAAATGTTCTGGCTATGCCTGTTACCAGAGGCCAGAAGACCGAGAAGGAGAAGTTCAACGGCGCAGAAGCTACCTACACCATCGAGTGCATGATGCACGACCGCAAGGCGCTCCAGGCCGGTACTTCCCACTACTTCGGCGACGGCTTCGCAGATGCCTTCGACATCACCTTCACCGATAAGAACAATCAGAAGGTGCATCCCCACCAGACCTCCTGGGGCGTATCCACCCGTCTCATCGGCGGCATCATTATGACCCACGGCGACAACAACGGCCTGGTGCTGCCTCCCCAGATCGCTCCCATTCAGGCAGTTGTCCTGCCCATCGCCCAGCACAAGCCCGGTGTTCTGGAAGGTGCTTCCCAGATCCGTGATCGTCTGGCCACTGCAGGCATCCGTGTGAAGATGGACGATTCCGACAACTCCATGGGCTGGAAGTGCGCTGAGTACGAAATGAAGGGCGTTCCCCTCCGTGTAGAGTGCGGCCCCCGTGATCTGGAGAACGGTCAGTGCGTCCTGGTTCGCCGGAACGATGGCGAGAAGATCGTTGTGAAGCTGGACGAGCTGGAAGGGGCTGTGCAGGAGCAGCTTGCTCTGGTGCATCAGGGTATGTTTGCCAAGGCAAAGAAGAACCTGACCGACCATATCTACGAGGCTCATACTCTGGAAGAGGCCAAGGAACTGCAGGAGAAGAACGGCGGCTTCGTTAAGACCATGTGGTGCGGCGAGGAAGCCTGCGAGCTGAAGATGAAGGAAGTTGCCGGTATGTCTTCCCGTTGTATGCCCTTCGCCCAGGAAGAATTGGGAGATGTTTGCCCCATGTGTGGCAAGCCTGCCAAGAAGATGGTATATTGGGGCGTTGCTTACTAAGATTCAATAGATGCCTTTTAGCCGGAGCGGTTCATAGTGCCGCTCCGGTTTTCCTTTACTTGCCGGAAAGAAGAAATTTCAGTATCTTTTTTTCTGCCTTTGTGTTAAAATAACCTTATAAAGATACTGCAGGAGGAATATTAATGGAATCTCAGTTTTCCAGAACAGAGCTGCTTTTAGGCCATGATGCCATCAACCGGCTGTCTTCCAGTAGAGTGGCCGTTTTCGGCATCGGTGGTGTTGGCGGCTATGCCGTAGAGGCTTTGGCCAGAGGGGGTGTAGGGGCGCTGGACTTAATTGACGATGATACCGTGTCCGTGTCTAACATCAACCGCCAGATCATTGCCACATGGGATACCGTAGGAAAATACAAAGTGGATGCAGCGAAAGAGAGGGCCTTATCCATTAACCCCAATTGCCGTGTAACTACCTATAAAACCTTCTATACACCCCAGACTGCGGATCAGTTCGATTTTTCCCAATACGATTATATTATTGATGCCATTGATACAGTTACAGGCAAGCTGGCACTGGTGGAGCAGGCCAACCGGGCAGGTGTGCCTATTCTTAGTTCCATGGGCACTGGGAACAAACTGGATCCCACTGCCTTTGTGGTTACGGACATTTCCAAGACTCTTATGTGCCCCCTTGCCCGGATTATGCGCAAGGAACTGAAAAAGAGAGGGATCACCAAGCTGAAGGTAGTCTATTCCACGGAGGAGGCCAAAGAGCCTGTGCCGGAGCTGGAAGAGGCTCTTTTGAAAGAGAGCAGACAGGAAAACGACCCGGCCCGAGGGGAATTTACCAGAAGACAGATCCCTGGAAGCACCTCTTTTGTGCCTTCTGTAGCAGGTCTCATTGCCGCAGGAGAGGTAATGAAGGATCTTATGGGGTTGAATCAGGCGTAAAAATTCGGTCAGCTTTGCTTCTGCCGGGCTGACCATTTATAGGAAAAGAAAAGACCACATGCTTTAGGCGTGTGTCCGTAAAACAGTTAAACCGACCTATGGTTACGATCATAGGTCGGTTTTTTGTTATGCACTGGCGCGGGAGCGCCCAAGGCTCCCTTGTGCAAAGGGAGCTGTCAGCGCAGCTGACTGAGGGATTGACAACCCCTCCGCCCCTGCGGGGCACCTCCCCTTACACAGGGGAGGCTTTGGTTCGGAGTAAAACCGCACAATACGCACGACACCGAAGGGTGTATAGAAGTGCGCCCTTTATCGTTCGATAAATTGGAATTTAGTTAAACCACATATCAATAATTTCATCTCTCGGCAAAGAAATAAACCGTTCGAAATTCACACCGTTTTGCACCGATAAGTGTGCAAGATACAAGCCGATATAATAACCTATAACAGGGAATTCCACTTCGTCTTCCTCTGCTACAAAATAGTTGCGCCTCGTATCAACAGATATTGGCTCATTTCCATCCCGAATTATATTTGCTAACAGCGAATTTGTGTTTTTTATTAAATTACTTGCTTGTTTTTCAGATATCCACAGCGTTTTTGCAACATTTTCAACGGTCCATTCCATATTGCGCAACCACAAAGGGGCATAGGATGCGAGTCCCTCTTCAATTGTTCTAGAAAACACGGTTTCGGGTGCGATGTCTTGTGTTCGATTAGCACGTAGCATATGGAACACTTCATGTGGAACTCCAAAATCTATCCATTCCTTAGTTAGTAATCTATCGATTCCGATATACAAATGTGGCTCACCCATACTGCTAGGTGTTGCACAGCCACCAATATTTGACATTTCTAATCCTAAAAGGAGGGTAAAATCAAAATCTACCCGCATCTTTTCTACAAATTGATTGACATAATCAATAACGTAATCTACCATTCCCGTTTCATAGTTATGCTCTGCAATTTGCAATAATTCTTGAAAGTCTACCTGTTCAATCATATATTTCAAGTTATCAATCGGTTGGCAATACAAATACTGGAATACGCCGTCAAAGAAAAAAGAATATTTTTGGGTATAGGCTTTATATGCTTCGAATGTGCCTGTTTTCCCAGCCTCTTCGCATAAAAGTTTGTAATTATCTATCATGTGTACGATTTTCATATTGTCCTCCACCAAGTTCATGTTATCTCTTCGACCTATTCAAGTTTGTTGAACTGTTCACCTGCAGTTTATCATAAAAAGGAAAGTCCCAGAAAAACAGGCACTGCGAAAACCGCTGTGCCTGTCAACTGTTTTATAAGCCCCCCTCATTTGCCCATGGTCTTTTTGCTTTTGGAATCTTAGTCTACGAAATTGAAAACGTCCTTGAAGCGCTCTTTGAAGATGGCATAGACAGCCTCCAAAGTAGCCTCATCGGTAACGCCTACATAAGTCTCTTCCTCTGCATCGGGATCCTCAGATTCCAGACGGAGAATGACCACCTCGCTGCCCTCCATGGGGGCGAGAATGACATATTCGTTGTTTTCGTATTCCACGATATCCAGGAATTCAAACTCTACGGGGTTGCCGTTTTCATCGTTGAGAACGATGATGTTGTCGATCTCTTCGGTGAGAATGTCCTCGTTCACATTTTCAGGGGTGGGGAAGTCGATCATAAAAAAATCCTCCTTGCTTTGCGGTCATTCCGCACATCTTCCTATAAGATACCTTATTTTCTTTCTGAAATCAATAGGCAAGTTCCACGATTACGGTGGATTTTTCTCTGAAACTATGTTAGAATGAGCAAAACTTATTTTCCCGGAGGAACTATGACATATTACTTTCGCACTTTGTTTCTAACCATGGTTTTTGCTGCCCCTCTTTATCTCCTTCTGCGCCGCCCCTGGCGGTTTGGCTTCCGGCGGGAGGCGGCCATGGCGGTGTTCTGGTTGTTTATGGCAGGACTTTTGGTCTTGGCACTCAATGGCCAATATGCCCCATTCCGTGAGCTTTGGCACAGGGGCATGAATCGACTGGAAACAAGGGAATATATGAATCTTCGCCCCTTTCACACCATTCGTCGCTTCTTTCATTACACCTCATCCCAGAACTTTGCGGTGAACATCGTGGGAAACATCGTCATGTTTATCCCCTGGGGCTTTGGACTGGTTCTTTTGTGGAAGAAAAATCGCTCTGTGTTGCGGTTAGCAGCGTTGAGCTTGGCATTGACTGTATTTATTGAGTTTGTGCAGCTATTTATCGGCCGTCATGTGGATGTGGACGATTTGCTGCTGAATTTCATTGGAGGCTGCCTGGGTGGCATCCTTTGGTGGGTACTGAAAAAACCATTTCCTGTGCTGAATACCTTTGGAAAATAAAATTCGGGTCTGCGGTGGTTAAAGCCGCAGACCCTTTTCTTCAATTACCTTTTGGAGCTACCCCTCCAGGTGCATATAGTACAAATATACATCGTCCAAGGTAACTCTTGCGGCATTGCCTGCATCGGGGGGTAGATCCCTTCCCACAAGTTGCAACAAAAGTTGCTTTCCAAGCTGTGCCACATTGGAAATGTGGTATTTCTCCTGATATACCCCCAGCTCTGACGGGGCGCAGGCAACTTCTGCCACATAAGGACACACACTGTCAATGAGTGCGGCGGGAGTGTCCATAGCAACCAGCTTGCCCTTTTTCAGAACCACTATCTGCTCCGCAATAGACTCAATATCACTGACTACATGGGTGGCAAGGAGGATGATCTTGTCGGCAGCAATGGCAGAGATATGGTTCCGGATGCGGATGCGCTCCTCCGGGTCAAGTCCGGCGGTAGGCTCATCCAAAAGTAAGATTTTGGGATCGTTCAGCAAGGCTTGCACCAGCAGAATCCTTTGCCGCATACCCCCGGAGAGACTGCCCATTTTCATGCTCTGGCAATGAGAAAGGCCCACCACCTGCAAAAGATCACTGATTCTGGCCTTTGCGGCTTTTCGGGTCATGCCTTTGAGAGCTGCCATATAGTATAAGTACCGTCCAACAGTAAATTCCTCAAAATAACCCTGTTGCTGGGGCATATAGCCCAGAATTTCCCGAAAATCCTTTCCTAAAGAAAGAATGTCCTGGCCATCCCAGAGGATACTGCCGCTCTCCCGGCGCACGGTGTCAGTCAAAAGACCCATAAGGGTGCTTTTGCCGGCACCGTTTGGACCTAGCAGACCGTAAACACCAGGCTTTAAGTCCAGGGAAAGATTATCCAGGGCACAGGTCTTGCCGTAATGCTTCGTCAGGTTTTTGATTTGAAGGTTCATAGGCTCACCTCTTTCTTTGCAGACCGCCTGTGATCAGCAGGATCATACTGCTCCAGCAGCAGGTCGTAAGGGTTCGTTTCAATGCTTGCACCAGCCAGTAGCTCAGCACCGTATAGGAGGAGGATACATCCTTCAGGAAGGTCAGACAATTTGCCGGGGCATTGGGGAAGGGAAGTCCGCTTCCGTAGCTTACCCAAAGACGGCAGAGCTGGAATACCCAAACAAGGGCGCAGAACCCGAAGGTAATGATCCAGGCGGCAAAATGCTGTGTCATCTTTAGCCGTAAACGCCCATGAATGGTGGATTCCTGACTTTTTTCAATGCCGGAGCGTTTTTGCGCCCCGGACTGGAAGATAAACAACAGCAGACAGGTCACAAGGCAGAGACCTTGAAGAATTGCGGTTCCTTGCCCGGACTCGCCCAAAAGGGATTCATAGACCCAATGGGGCAGCACATGGGCGTTGTCCAGGGCAGAAATACTGTTCAGATATTCCCGGTACTGGCTGATCGCACCCTCCACGGCATACAGCTCCCGGTAATAGTAGGCTTTTTGTTCAAAGACCTCGCTGTCAATGTCTCCTGACGCCAAGTCCTGTAAAAGGGCTTCGTATGCCGCCTGATCCCGGGCGAGAGTGTCCTCCTGTTTCTGAAGGAAAGTCCAGGTGTCTTCTGTGAGCGGACCTTGACTTTGCCGCAGATAGCTTTCGTACAGCACCTCCTGGGTAATAGCACTGCCCAGCCGGGGCGGCTCTGCCAATGTAAAGCCCACAGCTAAAGCCACCAGCAGGATCAATGCCCCCTTGCCTACGCTCAGGGTTTGATGCAGAGTGTGCCGCAAAAGCCCGGTATGATACCCCAGGGGAGCGGTCAGCCGGGTGAAGAACTGCCCCAAACGATTCAGCCATGTGTAGCCATCTGTAGGTCGCCGCCGGGCATAGCGGAACAGAATGATCGAAACGGACAGGACAGCAAGCGCAACGCCACTGAGAAGAACCAGGGGGATCTTTCCTGTGGGGTTGTCCAAAACTTTGATGTTTTCATAGTCAAGAAGCAGCTTCCGTGGCTGGATGAAGGAGAAAATGTTGACAATCCGGAAAAAACCGGAGCCTCCTGCTGTGGTTGACAGCACATATTCCAGCCCCAGAACCCCAGCCAGCACAGCCAGGGCAATTCTGCGGTCGGAGAGAAGCTCAAAAATGAGCCATATGACAAGACCAACCACAAAAGCCCCCATAATTCTGAGAGCTAAATATAATCCCCAGAACTCTCCCACAGACATAGGGACGGTCAGACCAAAGAACATAGGTACAGACTGGATCATTCTGCCCAGCTCCCCAATGCCACCGTGAAGGCTGTAGGAGAGAGTCAGTTCCCCTAGAGTGATGGACACAGCTCCCAGAATTGCTCCCAAACCAATGGAGCACAGCCGCCAAAGGGGGAGGGCAAGCCTTCCCTTTGGGCTGGCACATACCACATTCCACAGCCCACGCCGCCGCTCTGCAAGAAAGGCGTAGACCACAGCCAGCATCCAAATACCCAGAAGATAATCCGAGCGGTTGTTTTGCATCACTTCTTCTATGGCTCTGTCCAGACCTAATGTGGGCGTTACTGCTTCCAGCCGGGCATAGTCAGCGGCGGTCTTTTTGATGTTCGCCTGAGAGTAGGGCGAGCCGGCGAAAATGCTCACCGTGGACATTTTTTTTGCTTTGTCCTGGATGGCTTGCAAAGATTCATGGAAGCCGGTAAGGTAGGACACCTTGTCGTACAGCGCGCTGTACTGCCCGGTGAGGTAGGAGCCGCCCTCTGTTACCAGATTCAGCTCACGCATAACTTCGCTGATGGGCATTTTCTTATACTCTACCAGCAATTCTTCCTGGGAGGTCTTGTAGTCCCGGGCTGTCTGCCAATATGCAGGCGGGGTCAGCCAATATACAGCCAGAAGCAAGAGCGCCAGAAG
>JAZQXK010000048.1:0-9529 GCA_045632785.1 Faecousia sp. | reverse complement strand
ACTCTATATCCACAATATTATAACAAAGAATCCTTAAAAAATCTATGCCCCCATAAAAAAACATTGCACAGAATAAGGGGGTCTTATTTAGGCAAAATACATCAAAGATGGGGGTGCAAGCAGGATGAAAAAGAGAATAACGGGGTGGATACTGGTCTTTGTGTGGCTGGTGTCGCTGCTTCATGCTTCTGCGCAGGGAGCGCAGGACTATATCCGGTGGGTGGATTTTCGGGTGTCCTATGAGGCCATGGAAAAGGCTCTGACGCTGGACATCCGAAGTCAGGAAGAGGAATTGCCTACTAGTTGGATAAAGCTCCTGGCTCTTGCGGCTTGCCGCACTGGGGGGAAGGTGACTGCCGCTGCAGTGGACAAGGCGTGGAAGGGAACGAAGGAAGGAAAGAGCCCCCAGGAGCAGTTAGGCGAGCTTTACAAATACTACGATTATTATTACAAAGCCTATGATGCTGCATTGGGAGGCTTGGTAGGGAATTTTGCCATTCTGGTGGAACAGAATGGGCAGAAGCAGTGGAAAAGCACCTACGGCCTGAAAGCCTTTTCCCCTATTGCTGCCGGTTACGGCTACAGTCACTACGACGATTTCGGAGCGGGCAGAAACTACGGCTTTAAGAGAAAGCATTTGGGCAATGACCTGATGGGCAGCTTGGGCACGCCCATTGTGGCGGTAGAAGGGGGAACTGTGGAGGCTATGGGCTGGAATCAGTATGGCGGTTGGCGGGTAGGTATCCGCTCCGCAGACAAACGGCGGTACTACTATTATGCCCATCTGCAAAAGGACACCCCCTTTGCGCCGGGACTGGAGGTGGGGCAGAAGGTGCAGCCGGGACAGCTCATCGGCTTCATGGGAAGAACCGGGTATTCTGTAAAAGAGAATATCAATAACATTGAAACGGTGCATCTGCACTTTGGCTTACAGCTTATCTTTGACGAGAGCCAGAAGGAGTGCAACAGCGAGATCTGGATTGATGTTTATAACATTGTGCGCCTTCTGGGCCGCCATCGCTGCTCCTGGACAAGGGGGAAGGATGGAGCGTGGGAGAGGGTGTATGCGTTCCGGGACCTGGACAGTGCGCCGTTGGTGCAATGATATACGCCTTCGGCGCATGAGGAATGATATATACCTGTGGCATATGATATAGCCCCGATGGGGCTATCAGAGTGTCAAAAAACTTTCATTTTGCAACAGTCCCTTAATCAAGCCTCCGGCTTAGCCGGAGGTTTTGACTTGGTACAACCAATGCAAAATGCCCGATCTGCTGTGAAAAAGCAGGTCGGGCATTGATTCATTCTTCCGATGCCATTGGCTGAGGCTTCTTGCTATAGATTGGAAAAAGGGGGGCATGCACTGCCCCCCAAAAGATGTATCTTACTTGCCCTGATTCTTCTTGGCAGCGCGAATGGCTCTGATGCGGTTCATTTCGTTATAAACGATCATGTAGCCTTCGTCAACGCCCATGCCGGGCTTTGCCAGAATCTGGTCGGGACGGGTAGCCATAGCGCAGTGGACACAGACCTGTGCGCTGCGGTCGGTTTCGTTGCAGGTGCCGCCCTGATAAGCGCCGATGCCCCGCTCCTTGCAGTACAGAACAGCCTCGATGGTGTTGTTGATGCCGCCCAGGTCGGGAGTCTTGATCTGCACCATGTGGCCGGCCTTGTGGTCAGCAAACAGCTTGATGTCTTCCAGCGTGTTGCACCACTCGTCAGCAACCAGCTCTACATCGATGCCCCGCTCGTCCAGAACGCGGGTCAGGCCTGCCAGAGCTTCCAACTGAGTTTCCCGGTCGCAGTCGCAGTCCATGGGGCCTTCAATGCGCAGATGGAAAGGCTTTGCCAGCTCGCCCAGCTTGGCGATGTAGTCAGCCATGGCATCATAGTTGTTGTTTCCGAAAATGGCGCCGATGGTGCCATAGACGTCAATGTGGAATACGGGGCTGTAGCTCTCGTCGGTGCGATGCTCCAAAATACGGTCACGGAGCCATGCCACATACTCAGCCAGCTTTTCGCCGTTGCGGCCCAGCTTGTCTTCCACGTTGTTGATAAGGGCATGGGGCAGGACCTGAGCGCCCTTAATGATCATCTTGTCAGCGCCGGTGTAGCGGTCGTCACCGGACTGGGTGAAGATGGCAATGGGATCTTCGGAAACTTCGCAGCCGTACTCATCGGCAACGACTTCGCACATGAGTCTGCCGGTAGCCTTGGCAACGGCATCCAGAATGGCCTGGGACATACCGTAGCGGATGGCAGTGTGCAGACGCTTGCCTTCTACCTGGATGGCTTCCATCATCTTGGTCAGCTCACGGAAGTTGTCAGCTTCCTTGCCTACCAGCTCGGGCTTGATGTACTTGTCGATAATGGGGATGAACTCCTCAGCCAGGAACAGGGGATCTCTTCCGCCTGCACCGGAGTACTGAACAGCGGCGCAATCACCGAAAGCGATCTGACCGTCTTCCAGAATGATCATAACGGAGATGGACTCGCCGGCCTGACGAACGGAACGGAAGCCCTCAGTCACAGGGGCGCCAACATAGAAAACGCCGTCGTGACCTGCGCCGCCCTTAATGGCTCTCTGATCATCGAAGTAGAAGCCGGTACGGCCACCGGAACAAACAATGTCAATAATTTTCATAATATTACACTCCCAAAACCGGCGCAGTGCGCCTTGTTGTGATTGAAATACGGATTGTGAAACTGTGAAAAATTTCAATTCATGGGAAGAGTTTCCTGTTTAACCTTTGTAGGGGCCGGATATATCCGGCCCGGCGGCAAAACCTATAAAACAGCACCATCTGGGGCAAATCCGCACTATTTTTCGGTGCGGTTCGGGCCGGATATATCCGGCCCCGACAGCGGTGCATTCAAACTCGCCATCAAACTAAAATTTACAATTATTTTCTCTTCCCCAGTATAGCTGGGAAAAATATATCTTAGTACTTGGGTCTGCCAACCAGTCTGCCCTTGCCGATGGCATAGACGTCGTCAATGACCATCTGGAAGGAAGCGGCCCGCTTCTCAGCCTTGGCTCTCTCTTCGATCTTACCGGCATGGAATGCCTTGAGGTCGTTGGAGAAGGGTAGGTTGCCGGTGTTGAGGATACGGACAGCGCCGTCGTTGTCACGGCAGGGCAGCATCAGACCGGCATTGGCACGGCAGGGAGCGAAGGGAACGTCCAGAACGCCTGCTTCTACAGCACGGCAGACACCAACAGCGATGTCGCCCATGCCCAGCTCGAAGCACTTGTCTACAATGGCTCTGGTCTCCTGGCGGATGATCTCCTTCTCCTGCTCCAGGCGGCTGTCGCAGAAGGTCTGGTCAGCCATCATGGTGACGACCTGCTTGGTGCAGCGCAGACCCTGTGCGTTGGCTTCCATGGTGGGGATACCCACAGCCTCATGGGGAGTCTTAACGATGACCTTGGTGGCCTTGGACAGAGCAGCGATCATACTGCCGGAGGCGATAACGCTGAATGCCTTGGCTTCGTCAGCGGGGAAGCCGCCCATCCACTGATGCAGAACTGTGGTGACTTCCACGTCGGAGTAGCCGTACTTGGCAAGATATTCGTCGGTCAGCTCCTGGAGGGTACGAATGGCAGCGATGTCCTGAACCAGGTTGCCGCACTGACCGTAGCCAACGGTGATGCTCTTAACGCCCTGCTCAGCAGCCAGCAGTGCCTCGATGATGGCAGCGGCGTGGGAGATGCAAGGAGGAACCAGAGTGCCGGTCAGAGGGCCGTAGGGCTCACGGTTAATGGAAACGCCCATTTCCTCATACAGACCGGTGAGGCGGTCGACATACTGCCAATCCCGGATGGTGCGCTCCATGGGGATGTTCTTGCAGTAGGGAAGGTTGTAGGAGATACCGCCGCCTTCGTAGCTGGTGAAGCCACCTGCATAGGTGATCTCAGTCAGCAATCTGGCATCGGGTGTGCCGTGACGAACCTGAACAGGAATGTTCACGCTCTCAATGACCTGACGGCAGCCCTGAACGCCGTGGTTTACAGCGGGGAAGCCGTTGAGCAGGGCTCTGCCCAGACGGATGGACTCGGAAATGCCGTTCTCTGCCTCTTCGTGGCGGTTCTGACGGGTGTAGCTGTCGATGGTGGTGGGCAGCAGGTCAGCCTCGCCATTGTCCTGCAGATACCGCAGGAGCTTAATGTGCTCTTCGATGACGGGAACACCGGCTCTGGGCTGGATCAGGGTAGTGCCGTTCTTCTTGGCCTCGGACAGCTTCTTACCGAAGATCCGCTTGGCGGGCATAGCCTTATGATAGGCAACAGCCTCTTCCAGGTTGACAGCCTGACCGGTAGGCCACTGGGCGAGAACTTCTGCCCGCTGCTGCATAAATTCGCCTTCAGGAATTCTCTTATTCTGAATGTCCATGATATTCAAGCTCCTTTTTCATAATACGCAGTGCCGCCTGGGGGTAATGGGAAGAAAGCAGACCCATTGCGGCCAGTATATAGGTTCGATCTACCCAAACCGCTGCTGCCTTGGGGCACAGAGATTCCGGGTGCCGGGGGGAATACATTGCATGGGCGGCAATTTCTGCCGTCTTTTTGGTGTGGATCAAACTGCCGCCGGTGACCACGATCTGCTTCACAGCGGTGAGGTTCTTTCCTGCCTGCACAAAAGTCTGACCCATAAGGGTATAGGTTTCTTCGATGGTGCCTGCGTGGCGGCGCACCGCTTCTTCTACAGCGTAGCTGGCAAGGGCATGATCCAGCCGCTCCAGCTCCTCGTCCCCATTGGGAACGGTGTCTGTGTGGGTCTTGAGATACTCCACCAGTTCTTCCGTGCGACGGGGTGTCAAATCCGCAAGCTTCGCCACCTGGGGCAGCCCCGCTGCATCCACGATACCGCCGATGCTGTAGCGCATACCGATGTCGCCTTCCACAGTCCGCTTAGAGTAGGGCTCAGGCAGCCCTTTGTAGACTGTGTTCATATGCTCCGGCATACCGTCGGCAATGGAATACACATCGGTGGTAGCACCGCCTACATCCACAGCAATCAGCTCACCAATGCCCTTTTCTCCTTCGCAGCCGTCTGCCAGAAGCTCCATAGCCTGCAAAACAGCGGAAGGGGTAGGCATCATAATGTCGGACAGCAGCTCCGTGGCCTTGGACAAGCCCTTGGCCTGCACGATGCGGTTCAGGAAGATCTCCCGGATCTTCTGCTGGGTGGGCTCGATCTGGACTGTGCCGAACTTGGGCATCACATTGGGGCAGATATAGCTCTCCCAGCCCTCCAGGATCCTCTGGCACTGCCTCACGGCGGTGCGGTTACCGGCAATGATCACCGGGAAGGAGGGGGGCAGCGTGGCGAGCATTTTTGCATTGTGGAGGATGCACTCGGTGTTTCCTCCGTCTGTGCCGCCTACCAGAAGGAAAATATCCGGCTTGGAGGTTACAATGTTCTCCAGGTCGTCCTCCGTAAGCTGGAAGGCATAGACGCCCACCACCTTTGCCCCTGCGCCCAGGGAAGCCAGCTTTGCCGCTTCTCCGGTCAGCTCCGGCACAAGACCGCTGGTGACCATGCGCAGTCCGCCTGCAGCGGAGGAACAGGCATAGGTTTCCGCAAAGTCCACCTTACCGATCTTTTCTTCCAGAATGGCAAGACCTTTGCGAAGGCCATCGTTAATATCTGTTTCAATAGTGGTATAGGAGGCCGCTGTGCCCAAGACGGCAGGGGCATCCACATCCACCGCGGTCAGCTTGGTATATGTACTTCCGAAATCAATGAGAAGGACAGGCTTCAAGCTCACTCACCGTCCATGTGCAGCAGCTCACGCAGAGCGGCAATGGTGGTCTCGGGGGCAGTTCCAGGAGGGAAGGCACGATCGTAGCCCATATCCAGGAAACGCTTTTCTACGTCCTCGAAGGTCTGCTTGCCAATGACGATGTTGCCGCCAACCAGCAGGGGGATGCCCTTCAGGCCGGCCTCATCGCACTTCTCACGCATACCGCGGCAGTCCAACTCGCCCTGACCATACAGGGAGGAGATGACAATGGCATCTGCATTGGACTCGATAGCGGCGGCGATGTATTCTTCCTGAGAAACCATAACGCCTAAGTTGACGACCTCAAAACCAGCCTCGGTAAAAGCGTGGTAGAGGATTTTGTTGCCCACGGCGTGAACGTCGGCGCCTATGACGCCGATAACCAGGACTTTTTTCTCCCGTTTCTCCATGTTAACACCTCTAAAAAAGTTTGTATAGTACGGCACAATACAGGTATTGCACTATAGTATATAGTATAATGCCCCTTCCTTTTTGTCAAGAAATATTCCCTATTTTTTACCGATTCCAGCAAAGTTTCGTTGTAAAAAGACACCGCTCCCCTTTGATCAGCCACATCTGTCCCGCCTTCCCTTGACCTACACAAAATTTCTTTCAAAAAACCTACAGCTTTCAAGCTTTTTCCCTTGACAAGCCCCCATTTATGGTGTATACTGACTGAGCTTGTCAAGGTATAAGCTTTGACACAAGGAGGCACCTGATGAAACTGGAAGGATTGGAGCTGACCCTGCTCTTTGATTACTACGGGGAGCTGCTGACAGAAAAGCAGCAGACCTGCTTCGATCTGTATTACAATCAGGATCTTTCTCTTGGGGAGATTGCCCAGGAGACGGGAGTCAGCCGTCAGGGGGTTCACGATTCTCTCACCCGGGCTGAGGCCACCTTGAGAACCATGGAAGAAAAGACCGGCGCAGCCGCAAGAGATCTGCGGGTTCGCCGTGCCGCCGAACGCATCCGTGCCGCCGCCGAGCGCTTAAATCTGTGGCAGGAGCAGGAGCTTCAGGCTATCGCCCGGGAGCTTCTGGATGCGGTAGACACCATGAAGGAGTAAGCTATGGCATTTGAAGGCTTAACTGAAAAACTTTCTGCCACCTTTAAGCGGCTCAGAGGCAAGGGCCGGGTCAAGGAAGCGGATGTAAAAGAGGCAATGCGGGATATTCGCATGGCCCTTCTGGAAGCGGATGTCAGCTATAAGGTAGTAAAAGATTTTACCAAGTCCGTTACAGAGCGCTGCGTGGGTGTGGATGTTCTGGAATCCCTGACCCCCGCTCAGATGATCGTCAAGATCGTCAACGAAGAGCTGGTCAAGCTCATGGGCACAGAAACCCGTCACATTACCATCAACCCCAACGGCCCTACAGTCATTATGCTGGTAGGCTTGCAGGGCGCAGGTAAGACCACCAACGGCTCCAAGCTGGCAGGTCTTATGAAGCGGCAGGGCAAGAACCCCCTGCTGGTCGCCTGCGATATTTACCGCCCCGCTGCCATTAAGCAGTTGGAGGTCTGCGGCGAAAAGCTGGGAATCCCCGTGTTCCAGATGGGACAGGTCAACCCGGTGGACATTGCCAAGGCCGCCATTCAGCACGCCATCCGTCACGGCAATGATATGGTATTTTTGGATACCGCCGGCCGTCTTCATGTAGACGAAGCCCTCATGGAGGAATTGAAGGCAGTGAAGGCTGCTGTCAAACCCCAGGAGATCATGCTGGTGGTTGACGCCATGACCGGTCAGGATGCAGTCAATGCTGCCCAGAGCTTCAACGAATGGCTGGATATCGACTCCGTTATGCTCACCAAGCTGGACGGCGATGCCAGAGGCGGTGCTGCCCTGTCTGTCCGGGCGGTCACCGGCAAGCCCATTAAGTTCTCCGGCGTCGGTGAAAAGCTGGAAGACATTGAAGCCTTCCACCCCGACCGCATGGCCTCCCGGATTCTGGGCATGGGTGATGTGCTGACCCTCATTGAGAAGGCAGAAAAGGCTATCGACGCCAAGAAGGCCGCAGAGCTGGAAGAAAAGCTGAAATCCAACCGCTTCACCCTAGCTGATTTCTATGACCAACTGGTGCAGATCAAGTCCATGGGTTCTATGCAGGACATTCTGGCCCAGCTTCCCGGCGGCGCAGGACTCAAGGGCGTGCAGGTAGACGAAAAGGCTATGAGCCGCACCGAGGCCATTATCCTGTCCATGACCCCCGGCGAGCGGGACAACCCCTCCATCATCAACTCCAGCCGGAAGCAGCGCATTGCCAAGGGCGCAGGCGTTCGTGTGCAGGATGTGAACCAGCTTCTGGGCCAGTTTGAAAATATGCGCAAGCTCATCAAGCAATTCTCCGGCCCCGGTGGCGGAAAGAAAATGAAACGCCGTATGCGGGGCTTCCCCGGCGGCTTCCCCGGCTTCTGATCGCACAGCTTTTATGGCTTTACGATATAAAACACTCAATCATAAAAACAAAAAAGAAATCAAATTTGGAGGAAAATACACATGGTTAAGATCAGACTGAGAAGAATGGGCGCCAAGAAGGCTCCTTACTACCGCATCGTTGTTGCTGATGCCCGCTCCCCCCGTGACGGCCGCTGCATCGAAGAGATCGGCACTTACAACCCCCTGACCAACCCCGCCACTGTGACTGTGGACGTAGAGAAGGCTCAGACCTGGATCAAGAACGGCGCTCAGCCCACCGATACCGTTCGCGGCCTGCTGAAGAAGGCTGGCGTGCTGTAAGCACCCCATAAGGAGTGTTCGCCATGAAGGAACTTTTGCTGTATATGGCAAAAAACCTGGTCGATGATCCCGATTCTGTCAGTGTTACGGAGACTCAGGGCGAAGACGGCACTCTCTTGGAACTGCGGGTTGCCCCCGAGGATATGGGCAAGGTCATTGGCCGTCAAGGCCGCATTGCCAAGGAGATCCGCGCCATTGTGAAGGCAGTTGCCCAACGCAATGGTGAGCGCGTGACCGTGGATATCGTCGATTAAAGATAAAACCCTGCTGCTGAAATGCGGCGGGGTTTTTTCTGCACTCTGTAGGGGCACCATGCAGCAAAACACACGGACGGTTCCCCGCCCGTGTGCCTCAGCAAATATGGTCAATATTCCGAAATGCCTATAGCCGCGCTTCTGCTTCGCCTCATTCTGCCATTTGGGGATTGTCCGTTCTTTCCAGCAAGTAGTCCACAGAAACATGAAAATAATCCGCAAGTCGGATCAGCTCCGCAATACCGGGCTCCCGCTCCCCTGTTTCGTACCTACTAATCGTATTCTGGTTGGTGTTGAGATCCATGGCCAGCTTCAACTGTGAAATTCCCTTTGCACGCCTGATTTCCCGTAGTCGCAAGCAAATCACCCCTTGACTTTATTATCCCATATCGGTATAATAAAAATATCCCGATACGGTATATTGTCACAGAGCTTTAGGACTAAGAAGGGGTCTTGGCTGAATAGCGCAGAAGACACTGTATTGTGCAAATTCCGGCGACTTTCGTGAAATTGCCATTGCTTTTTTGGCAGTGTTCTGCTATAGTAAAAAGAAACAACAGTGCTTACAAGAAAAAGAAAGGGGTCATCTCATGGAACCGTCATCTATCTGCGGCAATTCCTGTGCCGAATGTCCCGCCAAAGCCCAGCTTGGCTGTCCGGGCTGCCGTTTGGGGCCGGGGCATTACACCGCCAAAATGTGCGAAATCTCTCAGTGCGCCGGATCCCGGAATATCCGTAGCTGTGC
>JAZQXK010000047.1:0-5004 GCA_045632785.1 Faecousia sp. | reverse complement strand
GCTCGGTTCAGACCCAGATAGTTGGTCTTCTCGCCTACGCCGCCTGCCATGGCTACAATGTCGCCGGTGGCATTGTCAATGACCACAATGGCGGACTGGAGCTGCTGGGCACTCTTGGTTTCGGGCACATTTTCCAGATTGGTGTAGATCTCGTCTACAATGGCCTGAACCTTGGGGTCAATGGTGCTGTAGATGCTGAAACCGCCGGTCTTGATCAGCTGCATGGCAACATCATAGGTATAGCCGTAGGTGTCCATCAGATCCTGGCAGACTTCCCGGATGTTGGTGTCTTCAAAATAGCTGTAGTAATCCGTGTCGTCTTTTAAGGGGATGTCCAGATACTCCCCGCAACTGGGGCACTGATAGAGCTTATCCACCTCGTTAAAATCGTAGGTGCTGCGAGAGCCAATGAGGCCGCAGTTATGGCAGGTGTAGAGGGTGTCGCTGAGGGATACGCTGGTGAAGATCATTTTCTGGTTAATGGCTGCTTCGTACTCCCACTTGTTCAGATAGCCCTGAGAATGCATTTCGCTGAGGATGATCTCCTGGCGCTTGCGGTTGCGGGTCATGCTGATATAGGGGTCATAGAGGGAGGGGTTATTGGTGATGCCGATGAGGCTGGCGCACTCGGCGGCAGTTAAGTCCCAGACGTCCTTGCCGAAGTAGTTTCTGGAGGCACTTTGCACGCCGTAGCAGCTTTCGCCCAGATAGATGGTATTGAGATACCACTCCATGACCTCTTCCTTGGTATAAATTTCCTCAAACTTGAGGGCGCGGAAGATCTCCATGACCTTACGGCGCACGGTCACATCATCATCCTCAGACAGGTTTTTAATGAGCTGCTGGGTGATGGTAGAGCCGCCGAAGGTGGAGCGGTTGCCCAGGAACATATTGGCGCAGGCTTTCACCGTGGTGAACCAGTCTACACCCTGGTGCTGGAAGAACCGCTTGTCCTCGATAGCTACGGCGGCATAAATCAAATCCTCTGGGATTTCATCATAGGTCACCCAAATACGGTCGGTATTGGTGTAGATCTTCTGTTCCTTGGTAATGGTTTTATTTTCCTGATCTACGGTGTAGATAAAGGAGGTCTGATCCAGATCGAAGCTTTCCAGACTGTAATCCGCATAGGGGATCACATCCTCTTGCAAATACTCGCCCAAGTAGGTAGCAAAGACTACACCGGCAATCAGGATGATACCCAGAGCTACAGCAACAGCACCCAGAGCGATCTTCGCAGCACCCCAGGCGATCTTCAGCAGATCCGCAGGAATCCGCATCCAAATGGGGAACTGGTAATAAGCTTTCTTTCTTGACCAAAAGGGGCCCTTTCTTTCCTTTTTGGGCTTCTCCTTCTTCTCTTTCTGTTTCTTTTCTTTCTTTGCCTTCTTGGGGGAGGGGTCTTCCGTCGTAGCTTCCTCCACCGCCTCCGGGAGCAATTCCTCGGATTCCGGCACAGTTTCTTCCGGGACTACAGGCTCGGCTTCTTCAGCCGGCTCAGATTCCGGGAAACATTCAGGCTCTGCTGCTTCCTCAAAAATGTCCTTTTCTTCCATTTCGTCCATAGAAGCTGCCGCCCCCTTTCTGAAAAGTATCTAAAGTCCTTGCTAAACCGGCAAAACTGGGCAAAATGTCAAGTTTGCATAGGTCTAGTCGTACTATTATAGCACAGATGAATGTAAAACGAAAGAGGAAAAACGGCATCGGAGCAAGAATTCACAATAAATTTACGACCTTTTATTTTTCTGTGGAAATTACGGAAAAATGTGCTATAATAGAGGAAACTATAATAGGAGAGGTATATACTATGAGCCAACAGGAAGAAAACAAGCTTTCTCAGCAGGAAGAAATGCTCGCCTCTGAGGAAGAAATGAACGAAGAAGAAACCGTTATTGCAGAGGAACCCAGGGAGCGGTACGTACCCCGTCCCAAGTGGCAGCTTGCCTTTGCGTGGATCTTGGTGGCGGTGATGATCGTTGCCATCATTTCCTATTACTTCTGGATCGTCTATCCCTATGGCTGAGCTGCGAATTTTGGGCATTGACCCCGGCTATGGGACAACGGGCTTTGCTCTTTTGGGAGCAGAACGCAGTGCCTTCCGGCTTATAAACTGCGGCGTCATCACCACGCCCCCGGGCATGGAATTTCCCCGCAGACTGGAAATGCTTTACAATGATGTGTGTCAGCTCATTCAGACGGCAAAACCGGATGCACTCGCCATTGAAGAACTGTTTTTCGGACACAATGTGACCACCGGTATTGGCGTTGCTCATGCCAGAGGAGTGGTCTTGCTGGCTGCGGCACAGAATAATCTGCCCATTTATGAGTATAAGCCCATGCAGGTGAAGCAGGCAGTGGTGGGCTACGGCAATGCCACCAAGCATCAGGTCATGGACATGACCAGACGGCTGCTGAAGCTGGAAAAGCTGCCCCGCCCGGACGATGCCGCCGACGCCATTGCTATCTCCTTGTGCCATGCAAGGTCGGCAACTTCTTTGCTTCGCTTCACTTCGCAGTGAAGTTTGCCTTGCGGGAAGTGAAGCTGCCCCCTTCGGGGACGGATTTTCATGTATCCCCCATGGGGATACCATAATCTATTCTCTAGTCGTTATTCTCTATTCTCTCTTATCTATTTCTGAGGTAATTTGTATGTTCTACTACTTACAGGGCCCCATTACCATTTTAGAGCCCAATTTGGCCGTGGTGGAGTGCGCCGGTGTGGGCTATGCCTGCGCCGTTTCCGCCTACACCGCCGGACAACTGAAACTGAATCAGCCTTCCCGGCTGTACATCTGCGAAAACGTCCGGGAAGATGCCCACGACCTCATTGGCTTTTCCTCCCGGGATGAGCAGCGGTGCTACCAGCTTCTGGTAGGGGTCAACGGTGTTGGCCCCAAGGCGGCACTGGCAATTTTGTCTGTCGGTGGCCCCCAGAACTTTACCCTTGCGGTGATGACCGGGGACGACAAAGCCTTGACCATGGCCCAGGGCGTAGGCAAAAAGCTGGCCCAACGGATCATTCTGGAACTGAAGGACAAGGTGGGCGGCGGCGCAGGGACCCTGGATTTCTCCGGCCCTGCGATAGCTGTTCCCACCCCCGGAAACAATGTGGCTCTGGCAACGGCTGCTTTGCAGGAGCTGGGCTACTCGGCCGGAGAAATTTCCGCAGCCCTCAAGGGCTGCGACGCCGCCGCCTCCACAGAGGAGATGGTGCGTTACGCCCTGCGGGCCATGGTCACAAAAGCGTAAGGAGGTGCTTCCGTGAGCATCGAATTTTCTCAGGAAATGGATACCCCTATGATCACCCCCACCCTGACGGCCCAGGATACCGGGGAAGTCAGCCTGCGCCCCAAGCTGCTGGCAGACTACACCGGTCAGGAGAAGGCAAAGGGGAATTTGTCTGTATATATTGAAGCTGCCCGGAGAAGAGGTGAGCCCCTGGATCATACTCTGCTCTATGGCCCTCCCGGTCTGGGCAAGACCACCCTGGCGGGGATCATTGCCAACGAAATGGGCGGCAATATCCGGGTCACCTCCGGCCCTGCCATTGAAAAGCCCGGCGATCTGGCGGCATTGCTTACCAACCTGAATCCCGGAGATGTCCTCTTTATTGATGAAATACACCGCCTGAACCGGGTGGTAGAAGAAATTTTGTACCCGGCTATGGAGGACTTTGCCATTGATATCATTGTAGGCAAAGGCCCTTCTGCCAACTCCATCCGTCTGGACTTGCCCCGGTTTACTTTGGTAGGTGCTACCACCAGAGCCGGTCAGCTTTCCAGTCCCCTGCGGGATCGCTTTGGGGTAAATTTACGGCTGGAATTGTATTCTCCCGAAGAACTTGCCCGGATCGTCACCCGGTCTGCAACCCTTTTAGGCATGGAAATCGAGCCGGAGGGCGCCTATGAGATCGCCACCCGCAGCCGTGGCACGCCCCGAATCGCCAACCGCTTTTTGCGCCGGGTGCGGGACTTTGCACAGGTCTGCGCCCATGGGGTAATTACCAGAGAGGCCGCTGACCTTGCCCTGCACCGGCTGGAGGTGGACAAGCTGGGTCTGGATGCCATCGACCGCCGGATGCTTATCGCCATTATTCAGAATTACGGCGGCGGCCCTGTGGGTCTGGAAACCCTGGCAGCTACCATCGGAGAAGAAGCGGTGACTCTGGAAGATGTGTATGAGCCTTACCTTATGCAGCTGGGCTTTTTGACCAGAACCCCCAGAGGCCGCTGTGTTACCCCCCTGGCTTATGAGCATTTGGGCATCCCTTGCCTGGGACAAACCCAGCTTTCCTTCTAGGAAAAATACCCTATTTCCGGTTTTTTGTCCCATTTTGTTGGGAAAAATGCCGTGATTGCGTATTGACAAAGTGCCGGAAATTGTTTATAATGGCAAACGATGGGGATTTTATTTCCCCAATGTCTCTTGACGACCGATGGCAGTGACTTCCCTTCTTTGGTATGGCGTTTCCCATTGTTCCGCTTCAAGAGCCCCCTTGGCGTAAACGGCAAAGCCGTTCGCATAAATTCTCCCTATAGGTTGAACCAGACAGATTTTGATGGACACTTACGGGGCAAACACTAACCAAAGAGAGGTAATATCCATGTACGAAGACAAGACTTTAGTTTGCAAAGAGTGCGGCAACGAGTTCGTTTTTACCGCCGGTGAGCAGGAATTCTACGCAGAGCGCGGCTTCCAGAATGAGCCCCAGCGCTGCAAGACCTGCCGCGATGCCCGCAAGAACGCTGCCCGTGGCCCCCGTGAGTTCTTCACTGCCACCTGCGCCCGCTGCGGCGGCGAGGCCAAGGTTCCCCTCGAGCCCACGAGCGACCGTCCCGTTTTCTGCAGCGAGTGCTTCGCTCAGATGCGTGCCACCGGCTAATTTGCCAAACAACTGCAGGGTCGGCATGCCGACCCTGTTTGTTTTCCTTTTAGGTTTACATAATATTTGTTCGACACGAAATTCGTTGCTTTTTCAAATACTTTTGCGTATAATGAAGAAAA
>JAZQXK010000046.1:0-7664 GCA_045632785.1 Faecousia sp. | reverse complement strand
GCAGTATCGAAATTGTTGCACCGATTTTTAAGGCAAAACCCTTCGTTTCCCGTGTTATCGGCAATGCCTATCAAGGAATTGGTGCCCGGCTGGGGCATGCCCCAGCCCTACAATGGGGTTCCCTAAACTGCCCGATAAACCAAAATTTACCGGGACACCTGACACCGTTTCTATCTTCCTGCAAGCTTTTGATATACCTTCATTACCGGCAGTCTAAGCCGCACCATGCGGATCCAGATATGCTCAAAAAACTCCCACCAGAAGTTCCCTGGGCCGATCCATTTTCCCTTCCGTTGAACCTGAGTAATGAGGCCGAAGATCTGCTCCCTGGCCACAGGCCCTTCCAAAGCAGCTTGGGCATCCCCAACAATGATGTAGCCCTTTTCCACCACCTTGTAGATGCGGTGCATAACAAATGTGCCACCGGAGCGCTGGTAGAAGACCATGTCCCCCCGGCGAAGGGGTCTGTCCGGCTTTTTGAAACGGATGCTGTCCCGTTCATGGATCAGGAAGGGGCACATGGAGTTGCCGCTGATGAGCAGGCACACCTCCTGCCCCTGCTCCGTCAGCTCCCGCAGAACGGATACATAGGCCCCTGTATCCACAGTGCGCCGCCTAACTTCCCTTTGCTCCGTCATGTCTTTCGCACCTTTCAGGGCAGCTCCAAAAAGCCCGCTTCACTGATCTTTTCCAAAAGCTCGTCTAAATCCCTGGCAGCTTCCTCTTTTTCTACCTCAAAGCAGTCTAAAAGGGAAACCAGGATTTCATCCCGGTTCTTGCCTGCTTCCAGCTCTTTCCAGATGTGACCGCAGACTGGGTTCATGGTGATCATGCCGTTGTATTCCAAAGCCGTTTTGCCTACGGGGATCAAAACTGTGTCCCCCATAAGCTCACGAATCACAAATTCGCCTTTAATCTTCATTGCGTTCTCCTTCTACCATTTGGTTGGAACGGAAAATCCGTCCAAAATATTTCAAATCTATCTCCCCAGGGGATACCACAACCGCCAGAGGCGATTTCATCTCCCGGTGGGAGATTTCATCCCGAAGGGATTTCATCCGCTATAAGCGGATTTCATTGAGATGACCCTCCGGCTCACTCATAGGTTCGCACCATGATCACCTTACAGCTTCCGTACAGGTAGTGAGAAGGTCTGACTGTCACCGATGCGCCGGCAGCCAGATTTTCGACCTTCGCCATGTAGGTAATACCTCCAACATAGCCGTCTTCCTCTGCCATATAGATCTTATAGAACACGCGGACGGTGGGAATATTCCGCAAGGTCAGATTGGTGACTGTAATAGAGCTGTCTGCGTTTTCTGTTATTTTTACTTCCCCGGAACTCATGGTCAGTTCCTTTAGGGTTGCTGCTTCGCCTACGCATGTTTTAATCTCGCCGCCGGGATATGCCTTGCCGGATTTTTCCTGAACGACCATTTTGCCCCCGGCGGGAAGGCAGGTGGGTTCGAAATTCAAAACCGTTCCGTCTTCCAGGGTGATAGTCAAAATGCCGTACTCCACAGTCTCCTTACCTTGATTGAAAAGCAGAATCATAGCTACATTGTCTGTATTTACATCCGTGCCCTGTTCCAGGAAGGTGCCCTGGTAGCTGTCCAGACGACCCAAGACCAGATCCGTGTTGGGGACGTCATAGGGCAGGGTGATAAAGGGGGGCTCTGTGGGTGTGGTTGTCTGATTGGAGCCGGTATTGCCAGTGTTGCCATTATTTCCGCTGTTGCCGGTCTGTCCGGAGGGAGTGGTTTCCGTAGGAACTTCCGGCTGGTTGGTGGGGAACAGGTCTCCCATGTTAGAGCCAGGGTCATCCGGGATAAAGCCGTTTTGGGGGAACTGGGACTGTCCGGGATCATCCAAAAGGCCATCCTCTGTGGCGATCTGCAGCTGTCCATGCTCCGGGCGAACGCCGCCGGAGGACCAGCCACCCTCCCCTTTTCCCAGAGCGATGACCAGAGCCACCGCTACAGCCGCAAGGAGAAGTCCCGCAGCAATATAGATCCAAAGCTTATTTTTCTTCATGGGCGTTTTTCTCCTTCCATTCCTCTGCCACCTGATGGCAGGCGTAGGGGTAGAACTTAGTCATGGCGCAGCGGTACTTCGGGGCTTGGGAGAAGCCTCCTGTTTCCGTCAGCACCATGGCGGCACAGGTCTTGCAGCGGTTTTTTTCATGACAGGCGGCACATTGGGTCGGCAAACGGATGGCTGCCGCTTCTCTCTTGACCTGCTCCCAAGCAGCGGCAAAGTCCCCGGTAAAGACATTGGGAGCGTTTTCTCCGGGGAACATTCCGCAAGGCATGAGCCGTCCGTCCCAGGTGACCCAGAAGCCACACCGTCCTGCTCTGCAGGTCATACTATCTCCCGCTCCTTCATAAGTGCCGCAGTCCTCCGGGTCAGAAGGCATGGGGGCATTTTCAACCTGGGTCAGGAAACGCTCCTCTCCCTGGGCATGGCAGGCGATCCGGGCAGAATAGTATGCAGCTTCCTCCGGGGTAAAGCGTTCATTCATGCCCACCATAGAGGGGTCACGCCGCAGGGGCGGGAACATATAACCGCAAGTCTGCAGAACCAGCTCCTTCTCCCGGGCATAGGCAAACATGGCATCCAGATCCCCGGCATTGTGGGGAGTAAGGCTGCAATTCAGCTTCACTGTCAGCCCCGCTTCTTTCAAAAGATTCACGGCTCTGTCCACCTGGGTAAAGCCCTTGGGGTTGCCGCAGAGTCGGGCATATGTATCATCGGATGCGCCGTAAAGCGTAACATTCAGGCGAACCGGAGGATACTGGCACAGCTTTTCAACCGTCTTCTCGTTGATGAGTGTGCCATTGGTATTGATGGACACCAAAAGGCCCATGTTTTGCAGTTCCTTCAAAAGATCGAAAAGATCGGACCGCAGGAAGGGCTCGCCTCCGGTTAGGAGGAGATACAGCATTCCCTGGCTTTGGGCAGTTTTGGCAAGGTCAAGCCACTGCTCTGTGGTAGCCAGAGGGGCGATAGCCTGCTGCTCCTGGGCAGTCATGCGGACATAGCACATTTTACAGGCCATGTTGCACACCGGGGTCAGCTCAAAAGTGCCGCTGAGGGGGATGCCTAAAAAAGCTGCCTTCCGGGATAAATATTCTGTTGCTCTGGGTTCAATGCCTTGATTTACCATAGTCATAGGTGTAGCCTCCTTTTTTGTTGGAGCAAATTGCACCCAAAGAGGGTACGAAAGCAGACAAAAATGAATTATGCATAATTTAGGTATCCACTGCTAACTGCATACATCTCAACTCTAGATAAATTATTATAACATTACTCCTGCTGTCCTGTCAACTTTCTTTACACAGGGACTCCTTTTCCGGCAGGGTTACCGGGCTTACTTATGGTTTCGATTGAAAGATGTCAATAACCATGCCCTCCGAGGGACAGAAAGCCCGTCACCTACAACCCCAAAACCAAAGAAAAGCCGGTTAGAGCAGCCATCCCACCCCAACCGGCTAAAATATCTTCAATCCATCCCCGCAGGGGATACCATAACTGCCCCACAGGGGCAACATCATTTGCCCACCGGGCAAACATCATGGCGAAGCCACATCATTTGTCCGCAGGACAAGCATCATTGAGCCAGCGGCTCACATTTCAATTCGTCCCGAAGGGACACCTCACCTATTCACTATTCACTATTACTTATTCGCTAAGCCGTCTGGCGCCTTCGGTATCCATCTTCCCGTCCAGTAGAAGATCATAAACACAGTAAACAGCATCAGGTTGTGCAGGATCATGCACGCCCAGGCAGACACCAGACCCATATCCCACAGGCTGATACACAGGAACGTACCCAGAATACGGACACCCCACATACCGGCAATGTTGCACACGAAGGGAACCACGGTGTTGCCCATGCCGTGCATCATGCCTTCTAACACAATGGACACACCGAAGAAGGGCTCAGACACCGCAACCATACGCAGTACCATAGCGCCCAGCAGAATGACTTGGGTATCCTTGGAGAAAATGCCCATCATTTGTGGTGCGAGGAGGAACAAGAGCCCCCCGGAAATGACCATGAGGGTGGTCTCAATGGCGATGGTCATGCGGGCCAGGGACTTGATCTTGTCCCGATCTCTTGCGCCGAAGGCGTTGCCTGCCAGAGTGGCGGCAGCGGTCTGCATTCCATAGCCGGGGATATAGAAGGCAGATTCTACGGTATTGGCAATGGTATGGGCGGCAATGGAGATCTCGCCCAGGGAGTTAATCATGGAGGCGAAGGCTACATAGCCGAAGGAAGTGCCGAAGCGCTGCAAAGCGTTGGGGGCGGCTACCTTCAAACAGGGCTTTAAGACTGTCCAGTCCGGCTTTAAGGACTGCCCACGGAAGGATACCATGGGGTGCTTCCACACAGCCAGAGCAATAAGGATACCGCCAACAGCAAAGGCGATGGCGCTGGCAATACCTGCGCCCAGAACCCCCCAGCCTGCGCCGGGGAGGAGAATGTTCAGCCCCAGGAACCGCCAGGTGCGAGTGGGGTAGATCAGGAAGAAGTTTAGAACCACGTTAATGACATTGACCCAGATACCTACACGCATGGGGGTCTTGGTATCACCGGCAGCCCGAAGCACCGTGCCGAAAATAATGCTGGAGGTTCTGAAGAGCATGGGAGCATAGATGATGAAGAAGTAGCGGGAGGCCAGACGGCCGGTTTCTCCCTCCACCTGCATCCAGCCGGGAATGAAGGGGCTTAAAGACAGAGTCAGGGCTGTAAAGAAGCCGCCCACCACCAAAACTGCCAGTGCCGCCTGAGAGGAAGCCCTGGCTGCCTTTTCCCGGTCGCCTGCGCCGTAGGCCTGAGAAATGAAGGCCAAAAAGCCTACACCAACAGCGGAAACGGTGCTGCCTACCAGCCAGTTGACCGTGCCTGTGGCACCAACGGCAGCAGTGGCCTGGGTACCCAGAGAGCCTACCATGGCGGTGTCTATGTACTGAACGGCTGTCTGCATAAACTGCTCCAGCATGGTGGGCCATGCCAAGGCCCAAATTACGGGCAGAAGCTCCCATGGCAGCCTTTTTCGTCCCTCTTTCATGATTTAACCTCACAAAAATAGTCTGTAGATAGTATCTATTGTAACACAGTTTTCGGCAGGTTGCAATCCTGTTTTTTGAGGTGTTAACTTTCTGCTGCAAGGGACTTTTGAGGCCTGAAGGGAGACTTCCATGCAAAAATCTCCCCCGAAGCAAAGTGCCTCAGGGGAGGGATTTTGTTAGGTTACTATGAACTCTTACAATGCCTTCTTAGTCATCGGAAAGCTCTTGACTGTAGTAATCGGCATTCAGAATCGCATCGTTGATATAGTATGCCTTGGTAACATACTGGTTCATCTGAGCAATCTCGCTGTTAGACATTCCGTTATTCCACTGGACAATACCGCTTTTCACATATGTGGTATTGTTTATCCATGTGTTGTCCGGGAAAATTGCAAAGCCGGAGTAGGTTTCATCAAAAATGTCACAGCCCATGATTTCAACAGGGACTTCCAGCCCAAACAAATTCATAATTGTTGGGGCAAGATCAGTGATCTGAGATACTTTGTCCACATTGATCGGTGTTTCCAAATCAGCGCAATAGATAAATGCGGGGGTGCGCTCCAGAATAGAACTGCCTGCTTCTGCGGATAGCTGCTGCAGCAAGGCCGTATCTGAAAGGCCATAGGCATAATGATCAGTATATGCAACAATGACAGTATCTTCCAATATGCCCTTTTCGTCCAAACGCTCAATTAATGCCCCCATCATATCATCGGTTAAGCGGGCTTTTGCGCGCAGAATATTCAATTCACGATTTTCTGCAACATCGTATTCGGGGTGCAGGGACAGTGCGTACTGAACTAATTCATTGTCGTCGGAGTATGGAAGGTGCGCTGTAAAGGTGATGAGAAAAGAATAGAAGGGCGTGCCGTTTTCACCGGTTACATCTGAAAAAAGCTTGTCACACTCGGTTAGAAAACAATCGTCATGGATTGGAACTGAAGTCTCAGGGTAGTCGTGATAGCTGTAGTACTTTTCATAACCCAGAGCTTCGTGGATTTCGCCTCGATTATAGAATGAGCCAGCACCCGCATGATAAGAATTGACGGAGTAGCCCGCCCTTGCAAAAGTATTGGCAATGCTGTGCCGGAAAGTGTTTTTTGTGAGGGAGTAAGTCACATTTCCGTTTGAATAGGGGTAAACACCGGTGTTAAAGGCAAACTCAGTGTTAAATGTGTAACCGCCTCCGTAGCCAGGCGTATGCAGTTGCGAAAAGTTAATGCCATGATTCATCAAATGATAGGTTGCAGGCATATCGGCCTCTGTAATCATCCAATCATCGATGGTTTCCAACTGGATTACAATTAGGTTCTTTCCCTGAAAGATGCCGGACATACTATTTTGGGGTGAAGTATTCTTCTCCCCAAAGAACTGCTCAATTTCGCTCACGGCGCTGCGATCGGTGAAAACCGCTCTTTTTACGGAACCGCTGATATCTTTGAATACATATTGGTATACGCCAGTGAGTTCCATGTCGTAATTGGCGTTGCTGAATCGGTCATACTCCAAAGCGGGGTCGTTAAACGTGCCGACATCCATCTGCAATCTGTTGTACTGTTTTGGTGTAAGTCCTATGCCGATTATGCAGAGAACAACAACGAACAATCCGGAAAGGCGCATTTTTATAGATTTACATGGGGTAAGCTTTGCAATAAACAGAATACCAATCACACCGGCTGAAATCAGCGCCAGCATTTGAATAATCAAGCCTGGAGTGATGAACCCAATCACCCAGGAGGCATAGTCTGCACCCTCCCCCGCGTTCAAAAAATCGCTGAACCACAAGAACTTGCCAAGGATCAGATATGCCCCATACTGAATAACCACATAAATCAAATAAAGAAAATAAATTACACCGTATAAAACCCGGCGGATTCTCTTGGAATTGAAAACGGTAACGAATACAGTTAAAATGGTACTCCAAAATAGTGAGAACAAATTGGGCTCCAAGGCGTAGATGCTGTATCGGTTAATCCAGCGGGTTGATACACGGAGCCATACGTCCAGAAGCATAAATGTACCAAAAATGAACAAGAAAATTGCGATTGCGAAAATGGGAGAATTTTTTCTCGTTTCTGTTTTGCTCATGTTCGAACACCTCTAATTGCGCAAGAAATAAAGGGAATGGATAGAGCCCAAACCATGCAGTTTAATTGTAATCATCAGGACGAAAATAGTCAAGGGACTTTTGAGGCCTGAAGGGAGACTTCCATGCAAAAATCTCCCCCGGAGCAAAGTGATCTGCTCCCCGTCAAGTTGTAGTAATGGATGTAACTTTCAATCATCCTCACAAGCTCCTCACGGCTCGCAAACCGTCTTCCGTAATACCGTTCTCGTTTGAGGATCCCCCAGAAACCCTCCATAGGGCCATTGTCGATACACTTGCCAACTCGGGACATACTCTGCTCCATCTTTGCTGCCTGTAATTTGTTGTAGAATGCCCGGTTTCTGGATACGCCAAACAGATTACAGGACAGTTCTACCGGATACCCATATTCTTCCTTGCCTTCCTTGATTGCCAGATAGATATGGGACTGTCGTATTTGGCTCAGCCCCGCCTCCTTTCTATCTCCTCCAATTTTTTTAGC
>JAZQXK010000045.1:0-2277 GCA_045632785.1 Faecousia sp. | reverse complement strand
CAGCACATTGCTGATGCTATCAACAATCACAAGGAAGACCGTCCCTTTATTCTGGGTCTGCCTACCGGTTCCTCTCCTCTGGGTGTGTACAAGCGCCTGATCGAGAAGAATAAGGCTGGTGAAGTGACCTTCAAGAACGTGGTTACTTTCAACATGGACGAGTACGTTGGTCTGCCCCGTGAGCATGACCAGAGCTACTGGTACTTCATGCACGACAATTTCTTCAACCACATCGACATTCCTGCTGAGAATATCAACATCCTCAACGGCATGGCTGAGGACTTGGAAGCAGAGTGCCAGCGTTACGAAGACAAGATCGCTTCCTACGGCGGCATCGACCTGTTCCTGGGCGGCTCCGGCGTAGATGGCCATATCGCATTCAATGAGCCCTTCACCTCTCTGGTTTCCCGCACCGGTGTCCGCGCGCTGACCGAGGATACCTTGATCGTCAACTCCCGTTTCTTCGACAATGACCCCAACAAGGTTCCCAAGACCGCACTGTCCGTTGGTGTTGGTACTGTTTGCGATTCCAAGCAGGTTCTGCTGCTGATCAGCGGCCACAACAAGGCTCGCGCTCTGCGCCACTGCGTAGAAGGCGGCGTGGATCACGCATGGACCATCTCCGCTCTGCAGCTGCATCCCGATGGCATTGTTGCCTGCGACGAGGCTGCCTGCGGCGAGCTGAAGGTGGACACCTACAAGTACTTCAAGGAAATCTACAAGAACGAAAAGTAAGATGAACAAAAGCAACCCCTCCGGATGATCCGGAGGGGTTATTTTTGGTTACAGTTCTTGGCCACCGATAAAGACTCTCTTCTGGGAGTAGTCGGCGTTGGTGATGACAAAGTCTGCCAGCTTGCCGGTCTCGATGGAGCCGATCCGGTCGTGGACGCCCAGGGCCTTGGCGGGGTTGTAGGATGCAGCGCGGACTACCTCTTCCTCGGGAACACCCCAGGAAATGGCATTGGCAAGACAGGTCCACAGGTTGGAAGCGGAGCAGGCGATGGTTTCGCTGCCAACCAACTTGGCCACGCCGCCACGGATCTCGGCCATCTGACCGCCCAGGTCAAATTGGTAGCCCTCAGGCTGACCGGCGCAGCGGCCGGAGTCGGAAACCAGCACCATGCGATTTTTGAACATGGCAAAGGCCAGGCGGACAGACGCGGGGTGGATGTGGTAGCCATCGCAGATGATCTCCGCCTGGACATTTTCATTCTCTACGCAGGCGGGGATCACACCGGGATTGCGGTGATGGATGGCGGGCATTGCGTTGTACAGATGGGTCAGGTGGGTCACACCGGCATCCACAGCAACTCTGGCATGGTCGTAGTCGGAGTCGGTGTGGGCGATGGAAACTGTGCACAGCTGCTTTGCTTTGGCGACAAAGTCCGCGGCGCCGGGTAGTTCGGGAGCAATATCCACGATGCGAACAAGTCCACCGCAGTCATCATAGAGCTTCTTGAAACCTTCAAAGTCCGGCTCCATCAGGTAGTCGGGGTTCTGGGCACCTCGCTTGGCGTAGGAGAAGTAGGGGCCTTCCATCTGAATGCCCATGATCCTGGAATGGCCTTCCGGGGCTTCTTCCTGGAGCTGCTTTGCGGTGGCAAAGGCTTTTGCGAGAACCTCATAGGGCAGGGTCATGGAAGCGGGGGCAAAGGAAGTTGCGCCACACTGAGCAAAGAACTTAGCCATAGCCTTCAGACCTTCGTAGTCACCATCGGAGAAGTCTGCACCGGAGTTGCCGTGGCTATGGACTTCCACCAGTCCGGGAATGACGGTTGCACCCTGCAGATCAATGGCATCTTCGGGGATGACGTCCGGTAAAATGCGGCCGAACTTTCCGTCAACTACCTCAAACGCGCCTTCACGGAAGGAAAAGTCATTACAAAAAATTCTGGCGTTTTTATAGAACATAGAAGCAGACCTCCTAAATGATGTTTCATAATCGGCTGTACAATCTGGAAAAATCCACAGCCATCCTTCCATAATTGGCAGGAATGGCTGTGGGTGTTCTTAAATGTGCATTTCTGCCAATGCAGCACCGATACGTATGCGATTTTCTCCGCTGCCGGAAGTTGATAATAGGAGGCATGGATTTTCTCGATGATATTCGGTTGAGAGGTTATTCCATGACCGCCTTTCTTTGAAAATTACTCGCCCAGGATCTGGGTCATCATCTGATCCACAAGGATCAGGCAGCGGGGTACGTGGAAGGGACCCTTGAAGGTGCTGCCCTTGCAGGCAGGCTGGGTGGGCTTGCCGTCACGGCGCAGGTAG
>JAZQXK010000044.1:0-6080 GCA_045632785.1 Faecousia sp. | reverse complement strand
GTTAAGGCTTCTTATCTTGTCAGAATATATATCCGAAAATGAGGGCAATTTACTCATTGCGGATTGTCTGGAAATCAAGAAGATTCTTGTATCTTCGTTGAATACAGCCAAAGGGAAGTGAATATAAAATTTGCACACCTCGCTTGAGGTGTGTTTTTTGGTTTTAGGGGGGCAGTTCTCAGGAGATTCGAATAATAAAATGCAACAGGGTGTTTTTTACAAAGGATTGTTTTCCCCATATAGCAAACCACGACATCCACATGGGATGTCGTGGGAAAGATTTACCATTCACGCCATTCTTCGGTAATGTCATCACCATATTCTTTCAAACCACACGCAACTGCACTGGTCTGAATCACTTCCCAAATTGCTTCTCTTGCTTCGGTTTCAATCAGGGAATAGTCAGCCTTTTCGTTCAAGTCGTTGAGAGCCAGAACCAGGGTCTTTACCTGTTCCATGATGGCTTCATCAGAAGGTTCTGTCATTGCGGCAAGTGCTTCCAAATAGGTGTAAATCAAAGACTTACAAGCGTCAACATCGTCGGTGGTGTAGTTGCAATCGTCCCAACCTTCCATGAAGAAAATCAAGGGCTCAATAACGATTTCAATAACCTTATTTTTATATACATTCAGATTCATGTGGATTCTCCTTTATTTTGCGGTATTAGCAGACCACTTGTTGCCAAGTTCTCTGTTGATTTTCTCAGCAATCTTTGCGGTTGCGACAATTAGAAACTTGTTATTCAGGTGGTAAAGGTTCAAATCCCATTTGCCAATGTCTGTGTTGAATCCGTACTCAAACTGAATCTCGCCCTTGTAGCCATCGCGATATACGCAAGCCAACTGTGCCTCAACTTCGTCAAGGGTCTTGAACATGGTATCTCTGTCATTCTGGCTGTTTTCAACACTTGCGATGATTCTGTCGTTGTTAGCAAGGAACCAAGAGCAGAAAGCATCAATTTTTGCTTCATTGGGTTCTGCTTTTTTGAAGAAACTAAACATCCGAATATCTCCTTTTGGTGTGGTTAGATAAGTATAGCATTTTTCATCCCAAAAATCTACCACATTTTGCATTGTTCATTATCCCGAAAAGCGCACTACTCACCACCGGCTTTAGCCGGTGGCGTTGTGCTATGTTGGACAACGGAGAAAAGGCTCCTTTGTGAAAAGGGAGCCGGCAAAAATCTATTTGATTTTTGACTGAGGGATTGACAACCCCTCCGAGCAGGCTCACGCCCCCTCATCAGAGGGGGCCAAGAGTGCCCAGCAAACTCACAGATAAACCAAAATTTACAGTATGAATTGCACCCCGGGGGCGCATAAAAAAAGACGCCCCTTGCGGAGCGTCCGTCTACATATCCACTTAAACCCCAATCTGGCACATCGCCATGGCTTTCAGGGCATTGTCATGGGATTCCGGTGTTACACCGGCGCAGCAGGCACCATCTACAAAAATGGGCATTTCCGGCATGGATGCCTTCAACAGCATGGCATTGGAGATGACGCAAATATCCGTGCAGACACCGATCAGCTCAATGGCAGTGATATCTTCCATCCGAGCCACCCGGTGCGCCAGCTCCACAGAACCGAAGGTAGGCTTGTCCACTACAAGAGCGTCCCCAACAGGCAGGCTCTCGTGAATTTCCCAGCCCGGTGTGCCCTTGATGCAGTGAGGAACAGGAAGCTTCCGCCCCTCCTGGGTGGCGAGATAGTTTTCGCCGTGGGTATCTCTGGTGAAGATCACCAGATCCCCATTTTCCCGGTAGGTCAGAATCTTCTGCCGCACCTTGTCCAAAATCGCAACCGCTTCCTTAGTGCCCAGGCAGCCGTCAATAAAATCCTTTTGCATATCGATTACAACAAGCAGTTTCATAGCATTTCCTCTTTCTTTTTATAAGGTAGGCAAAATATCATAGATCAACCGGGCAAGGGCGTGGTTTTCATTGGAGGCCGTCATATATCCCGCCCGGTACTTTACAATGGGCAGGGCATTTTCCACGGCTACGGCAATATCCGCTTCCCCCAAAGCTTCCAGGTCGTTAAGCCCGTCTCCAACCACCACAAACTTCCTGTCTTTCAGTTCTTCCAAGGTTCTTAAATTCCGCAGGCACATTCCCTTATGTACCCCAACAGGCAAAAATTCCAGATAATCCTCTCTTGTGTAAACCCGGGAACAGATCTCAAAGATCCCCCGTCGGGCTGCCCCCTCCTCCAAAACCTGCAAAACTTCTCTGGGGGCACGGAACAGCACCTTGAGCCATGGGAAGTACAGCGCCTCACTTAAAGACACAAAGCTGGCAGGCTGATGGCTGTCCCAAAAAGCCGGATCCACCTTCTCCGGATCGGACAGGAAAAACAGGCGGCTTTCCGTATAGACCAGCACATCGATCTGGGGCAAAAGCTCCAAAACCTCCCGCAGGAACACCGCCATGCGGATTCGGGTCAGGGTCTTGGGGAAGGCCACATTGTGACTGGGGAAGTGGTACGCCTCTGCGCCCCCCAGCATCACCGACCAGGTGTTGACCTGCAGCCCATCCAGCATCGTTGCCGCATTGGAAGGAGAGCGACCGGTACACAGCCCAAACAAGCCACCCTGCGCCATAAATTGCTCCAGGGCGGCACGGTTCTCCGGGGAAATCTTGCTTTGTTCATTAAACAGAGTTCCGTCCAGGTCGCTAAATATCGCAAATTGGGAATAATCCATGGATCATCCACCCGCCTCTTGCTTCTATGTTTATGCGTTGCGTAATGCCCCTAGTTTACTATAAAATTACACAGAAATCAAGGAGCTTTTCGAGTAATTTTTGTAGATTATTCCCCGTTTGGTAAATTTATGCCCCTCTGCCGCAGGAAATGCCGCATCTGTCCACCATGCGGTCCATGTTGCCCGGCAGGATCAGGCCGTCAGACAGGCGGTTTAGAATGGAGCTGATCTGGGTACCAAAGGGGGTGATACCCCGAATGGTACGCCGGGCAATGAGCCGTCCATTTTGGAAATGACGGATCTCCGCTCCATAAAGATCCAGACAGCTCCCTCCGAAAAAGATCTGGTCAATGAGCAAATAATACTCCAGACCGTAGCGGTGTCCATCCCTGTCGTGATATTGCCGCTGATACATCAAAATACCTTTTGTCATGTTTATCCCCTCCGTTTTACATTGAACCACATAATATTCCTCTTGAAAAGGAAAACTTATCGCAGTTTCCAACAGATTGGAGTGGATTTCCGGGGTTTTTTCCTTCCTTCGTCCCATTGCGCCAGAAAACCCCGTCCCTTTGTCGAACGGTTTTTCCCCGAAAAACAAACTTGTTCCTCCCAAATGAGAGAAACAAGTTTGAATCGTTTCTAATTTAGTGGTTCAGCAGGTAGCTTTCCAGTTCTTCCATGGTATCCACCACGGCCGCAGCACCAGCCTGCACCATTTCCTCCCGGCTGCCAAATCCCCAGGAAACGCCCACCGTGGGAATGCCGTGGGCCCTGGCGCCGATCACATCGAAGGCGGTATCGCCTACCATGATGCAATCTCCTTTATCTTCCAGAGAATTCAGCAGATAGGTAATGACCTTTTCCTTCTGATCTCTGGTGCCGTCCAGAGTTGCGCCGCAGATGCGCTCGAAGTAGTTTTCCATGCCGAAGATCTCCAAAAGCTCTACAGCCAGATGCTCCGGCTTAGAGGTGGCAATAAACAGGCGAAGCCCCTTTTCCTGCAGGCGCTTCAAAAGGTCGCCAATGCCGGGGTAAGGAGAAACCTTGTATTTTCCCCCGTCTTCCTGATAAAACCTGCGGAAGATGGCTACTGCTTCTTCAATGCGGTCTTTCGGCACGCCGTAAACACCGAAAGTATACCGCAAGGGAGGGCCAACAAACAGCCGCATAGCCTCATCGTCACCGGAAGGGATACCGAACTGGCTCAGAGTATGCCGGGCGCACTCAATCACACCGGCGCCGGTATCCGCAATGGTGCCGTCAAAGTCAAATAAGACACATTTTGCCATAGCCGCCCTCCTTATTTCCCGGTCTTTTCCAAAAGCGTATAAACCATAGAGATAAACAGCTCCCGGTCAGCATCCAGGGCAACATGGCAGTTCCGGGGGCGGTCGGGGTAGGCTCTGGTGTCGCAAATGGTCTGCCCATCGGCAAAGCCGCCGCTGATGTCCACATCTACCCGGAAGAAGTGAATATCCCGCAAAACCGCCGGATCGATCACATAGGCCAGAGCCAGGGCATCGTGGAGGGGGGCAGAGCCGGGGATCTCCTGGGGCTGATAGGCATCGTAGGCCGTGATACGCATATCCAGAATATCCGCCACACAGCAGGTGCAGGCAGAACCGATCTCCCGCAGCTTTCCGCAGTCCTCCCGGGTCATGTTGGCCTTGTGGGTAGCATCCAGAGGAACCATAACAATGGGAACACCGGCAGTCAGAACGATCTGGGCCGCCTCCGGGTCTTTCCAGATGTTAAACTCCGATGCGCAGGTGGAATTGAAGACCTTGAAGCCGCCGCCCATGAAGACGATCTCCTTGATTTTGGTGCTGATCTCCGGGGCAATGCGCAGAGCCATGGCAATGTTGGTCAAAGGGCCTGTGGGTACAAGGATAATATCTCCCTGGGATTCCATCAGGGTACGAATGAGCCAGAAAACGGCGTGTTCTTTTTGGGGCTTGGTGGTAGGCAGGGGCAGCGGCAGACGGTCGGTGTGGTAGACGATGACCTCGCCCTTCTCGTTGACCTTTTCCGGCGCAACGCCGGTCATGCCGTTGTACTTGCCGTGGCGGTTGGGAAGCAGATTGGCAACCATAGGCTCACGGCATCCGGCATAAACAGGAATATCCATGCCCAAAGCCTCCACTACAGCCAGGGTATTCTCTGTGGTCAGCTCCAGCCCCTTATTTCCCGCTACGGTGGTAATGCCCAAAAGGTCGATCTTGTCTGACAGTGCCGCCATCATAATGGCAACGGCATCGTCAGAGCCGGTGTCACAGTCCAGAATCACTTTTCTTTTCTCTTCCATAGTAACCTCCCCGGGCCTTCCGCCCTGTTTTGTGTATGAATCCATTATAACGCAAAAAAGCCCGTTTGCCTATAGGAACCCCAAAAATTATTTTACCTGCTCACGATTCCCTCTTCACGCTTACTTAAAAATATCCCCCCTCCCGGCTTGCTTCCCTGACCAAAAGCTGATATAATACAGATAATACACAGAGAAATGAGGTGGGGTTTATGTCCCACAGCCACGAAGAAAACCATTCCCACGAATATCTCCATGCCCACGGCATTGCCCACAGCCATGGTCATGTCCACGAAAACCAGCGGGCCGTGGTCAACCGTCTGGCCCGTGCCATGGGGCACCTGGAAAAGGTGAAGCGCATGGTGGAGGAAGGGGCAGATTGCTCCGATGTGCTTATGCAGCTTGCCGCCGTCCGCTCTGCTCTGGACAACACCAGTAAAGTCATCCTTCGGGATCATATGCGGCACTGCATGGTAGATGCCGTAGCCGCCGGGGATTTGGATGCCATTGACGGCCTGTGTCAGGCCGTAGATAAGCTGATCAAGTGAGGGAAAAATGATGAATCTGAAAAAATGCCAAACGATTCTCAATATCACCTATATTTTAGGCTTCGGTCTGGTAATCGCCGCCTTCTTCGCCCCCAAGGGACAGCCCTTCTGGCTGACTATGGGCGCTGCTGCCGCCGTCCTTCTGGGGCAGACCGCCTTCCGCTTTAAGTTCTGGCGTTGTCCCAAGTGCGGCGCCATGCTGGGCAAGGGAAAAGCGCCCTCCTGCCCCAACTGCCGCTGGACCTGGAACGGGCAGATCTGAAGATTGAGGGGAGCAAAAGCTCCCCTTTTTATGCGCCTAAAGGCGCAATTCATGCGAAAGCAATTCATGTGCCGAGGGCACAATTCATGCCGCCAGGCAATTCATAAAAAGTAAATTCCAATTTATCGGGCCGTTTTCGATAGACGGCTGTAGGGGCCGGATATATCCGGCCCGGCAGAAAAGTTTGAAAAACAGCACCATTTAGGGCGAATTCGTACAAATTTGCAGTGCGGAACGGGCCGGATGTATCCGGCCCCTACAA
>JAZQXK010000043.1:0-23336 GCA_045632785.1 Faecousia sp. | reverse complement strand
GGAGGAATTGTTATGGAATTTCTGTTTTTTGCCCTGCTCATTCTCGTTGTTTTGATCCCTCTGGTTCTGGGCATTATCATCCCGATCTATAAAAACCATCGGAAAGCAACCGGCGGCATCAGCAATTATGATTCCTTTATGAGAAAGTTCGTCTATAAGGTGTGTCTTTCCAAGGAGGAGATCATTGAGCGGCTAAAGACAAGGAATACTACGGACGAGCTTGCCTGCACCTTTGATGCCAATAAGCCCATCATAACCTTCTCGGAATACGGTTCTGACAGGGCATACTATTTTTCTGTTCAGGAATGTGAAGGGTATTCTGTTTTGCGGTTGGGCCAGGTTTCCTCTCTTGCCATGCAGAGCCATGTGCCTTATAAACTCAACCCCTATATGATTCGGAAGCTGCAGGCCCAGATCGTTCCCTTTTCGGAGTTTGGCTTCTAGTTTGCGCCTAATGTGAATCTGCACCCCCTAAGAACAGGGGGTGCTTTTCTCGTTTCCTCCCCGCCTTTGTTGACAACGCAAGCTTTCTGTGCTAGTATATATCCATTAGAAAATGGGGAGCTAGTGCTTTCCCAAAAGGAAAGGAACAGTGGTATATGAAGCGGATATTCGTTCATTTGAAGCCCTACCGGTGGTCCCTGATCTGGGGTGCGCTTTTAATGGCTGCGGCTTCAGTGAGTCAGCTTTTACTCCCGGCTTACATGAGCAAAGTAGTAGATGAGGGTATCTACAAGCTGGATTTCTCCGCAATTTTGGTGTACTGCGGAATCATGCTGGCCTTTTCCCTGTTGGGAGCGGTGGCCGGTATTCTGGGCAGAAAAATGGCCTCCATCGTGGTCTCCGGTTTTTGTGCAGATCTCCGTGGGGCTGTATTCGGAAAGGTAATGGGCATCAGCCACAGAGCCTTCGGCAAAATGGACACCGGTGCCATGGTCACCCGGTCTACCCAGGACATTATGACCATCTCCTGGATTGCCGATATGCTCTCCAGCAACATTATCTCCATCCCCGCCATGTTTATTGGCGGCGTGGTGCTGTCCTATTTGGCAGACCCCAAGCTGTCACTGATCATTTTGTGCGCTGTGCCTCTAGTCTTCGTCTTTGTTGCCCTCATTGGGCGCAATGTTACTCCCCGGTGGGAGCGCTCTGATGCTTACATAGACAAGCAGAACGAGCTGATGCGCCAGCGGCTTCGTGGTATTCGTGTCATCCGTGCCTTCCGCAGAGAAGCCGATGAGCACCAGAAGATCGCCGATGCCACCAACATCATGGCAGACAATATCATCAAGTCCAATGTGGCTATGCAGTCCATCAACCCCATTGCTGCCGGCCTTCTGAACTCCGCCACGGTGCTGATTTTGTACCTGGCTGCCAGAGGCATGGAAAACGGCAGCACTGCCGCCTCCGGCGGTGATGTACTGGCACTGGTGCAGTATGTGACCTACATTGTGGCAGGTGTTTTGGCTGCATCCCATGCCATTGTTATGATCCCCAGAGCCGGGGTAGCCTGTCGCCGTATGCTGGAGGTTTTGGATCTTCCCGATGATGAGCAATCTCAGGGCAAGCAGCAGCAGCTTCAGGGGGGGATTGCCCTGGAGAACGTGACCTTCTCCTTTGAACCCAATGCCAAGCCCGCTGTGGAGGATGTGTCCATGGAGATCTATCCCGGGAAGAAGGTCGCCATTATCGGCTCCACGGGCAGCGGCAAGAGTACCCTTGTGAAGCTGCTTTTGGGCTTCCGTCAGCCCAGCAGCGGACAGATCTTCTTTGACGGCACAGACTCCTTGGAGCTGAACGGCAGCACCATCCGCAGTCAGATCTCCTGCGTCCTGCAAAAGACAGCGATTTTCACCGGCAGCATCCGGGAAAACATTGCCATGGGCAAGCCCGATGCCACCGACGAGGAAATCTGGAGAGCTTTGGAAATCGCCCAGATCAAGGATTTCGTGGAAAAGCTTCCCGATGGACTGGATTACGAGCTGGAGCTTTCCGGCAGCAACCTCTCCGGCGGACAGCGGCAGCGCATCGCCATTGCCAGAGCCATTATCAAGGATGCCCCCATTTACATCTTTGACGATAGCTTCTCCGCCCTGGACTTCCTCACAGAATCCCGGCTGCGGGCAAGACTGCGCCAGGAACTGAAGGACAAGACCCAGATCGTTGTCACCCAGAGAGTGACAACTGCAAAAAGCTCCGACTGCATCTTCGTCATGGAGCGGGGCAAGGTAATAGACTTTGGACGGCACGAGGAGCTTCTGCCCCGGTGTCAGGTCTATCGGGAGATCTATATTTCCCAGACAGGAGGTGACAGCGTATGAGCCGAGGCGGTCGTCGTCGTTTCCGCACCCCTGCGCCTAAAATGACCTTCAAGGAAAAACTGGCCCTTTACGGCAAGGTTCTGAAAGAGGCTCGCCCCATTTGGGGCTGGATCATGGTGAGCTGCCTGATCTGCTGCGCCATTATCCTCTGTGCCACCATTGGCCCTAAGCTCACCGGTGCTGTCACCGATCAGATCTATGAATACTGGCAGTCCGGGGCAACCGGGCCGGGTCTGGTGACGGAAATCGGGAGAACCCTTCTTCTCCTGCTGGCTGTTTACCTCACCGGTGCCCTCATGCGATACCTGAATATGTATCTCATGAACAATGTGGTCAGCCACCATTATACCTGCGCCATCCGGATTCGGATGTCCGACAAGATTCGCAGCCTGCCTGTCAAGTTTGTAGACAGCACCCCCGTTGGCCAGATTCTGGAAAACATGACCGATGATGTGTCTGCCATGGGTAACTCTGTGCATCAGGTGGTCAACACCTTGATGCAGGGCATTTTGCAGATGATCTTCATTTCCGTTGTTATGATGCTGGAGGATTGGCGCCTGGGTCTGATTGTTCTGGGTACTACACCGGTTTCCATCCTTCTGTCCATTTGGATCTCCGGCAAGGGCAGAAAGTATCATCAGCGCAACTTTGCAGAATCTGCGAACCTCTATTCTGTTGTGGAGGAAAGCTATACCAACTTTGCCACTACCAAGGCATACAACCTGGAGGGCAACCTGGTCGCCAAGCACAGCGCGATTAACAATCGCCAGAGAGATGCACAGAAGCAGGCCGTCTTCCTCTCCGGCCTTGCCCAGCCCATTATCACCCTGGTCAACAGCCTGACCTTCATTGCGGTAAATCTGGTGGGCGGCTATCTGGCACTGGAAGGCCTTGTACCTGTGGGTACGGTTGTGACCATTATCCTTTTTGCCCGGCAGTTCTCCGCTCCTTTGGAGCAGATCGCCGCAGGCGTTTCCCAGATGCAGCGCACCTCCGCTGCGGCCTACCGTGTCTTTAAGTTTCTGGATACCCCGGAGGAAGACCCCAGAGAAGGGGAAGTTGACCCCCAGGCCGTTCGTGGCGAGGTGGAATTTAAGAATGTGGCCTTCTCCTATGACCCGGAGGTTCCCCTGATTCGGGATCTCAGCTTCAAGGCCAAGGAAGGCCAGACCATTGCCATTGTTGGCCCCACAGGCGCAGGCAAGACCACTCTGGTCAATCTGCTTATGGGCTTTTATGACATTGACGGCGGTGCCATCACCGTTGACGGCAGACCCATGTCCCAGATGAACCGGGACGAGGCCAGAGAGCTGTTTGCCATGGTTCTCCAGGAAACCTGGCTGTTCCGTGGAACGGTTGCAGAAAATGTGGCCTACGGTAAACCGGATGCCACCAGAGAAGAAATCGAGCGGGCCTGCGATGAGGCCTACTGCGATCACTTCATCCGCACCCTGCCTCACGGCTATGACACTGTGATCGGTGACGAGTCTACCACCCTCTCCGGTGGTCAGAAGCAGCTTCTCACCATTGCCAGAGCGATCTTATCTAACCGCCGCCTGCTGATTCTGGACGAGGCCACCTCCAATGTGGATACCAGAACAGAGGTTCTCATTCAGAAGGCCATGAACCGGCTGATGGAAGGGCGCACCTGCTTTGTCATTGCCCACCGTCTTTCCACCATCGTCCACGCCGACTCCATTTTGGTCATTAAGGATGGCGATATTGTGGAGCAAGGCAGCCATAAGGAACTGCTCCAAAAGGGCGGCTTCTATGCCCAGCTTTATGCCAGCCAGTACGACAAGGGCGAATAAAATTTAACACCATAAAAAACCACCCTGCGCCGATCTGTTCGGTGCAGGGTGAAATCTTTTATAAGGCTTATTCCTTGGGCTCGGCGGCCTTAGCGGTGGGTCTTCTTCTCCGGCGGCGGTAGGGGGGTTTGGGCGGCTCGGCGCTGGATTCTGCCCGCTTGGCGTAGGCCTTGGCGGCTTCGGACTGCCCGTCATAAACCAGGCGGCTGACTTTCAGTGTGCCTCCTTCTTCCGGACACAGCCGCACCCGAATCAGGAACTCTCCATGCTCCGGGCACTTTGCCATAGTCATGTACCGTCTTCCAGGCTGGGAGAACCAGCGGCGGCATTCCATCTGCCCACCGCAGGTGGGGCAGAGGTTGTCCTGGGCTTCCATGCGCTGCAGGGCTTGTTCCTTGGAGGTCAGACCATAGTATACATGGCGGCTGAGACAGCCGGGAAGCTCTGCGCCGTGGAAGCCGTTCTGATGCTCCCGCAGGGCGGTTTCGTATTCCCCGATTCCCCGTGCCAGATCCAGACGATTGCAGATCAGGGCGGTGTGGTAGGCATCACCCAGAGCATCGTGGGCAGGGCGGCAGGCTTCGATCTCGAAGTGGGCCATGGCGGTTTTCAGAGCCTTCTGGGAATTGGAGCCGTCGGTCTGGGCGTTGAAAATCATCTGGGCGTTGTACCACCGGTCTGTCCATCCCTCGGGGAGCTGGAACAGAGCCAGATTTTCCCGGAGAATGGTAATATCGTCAAAGCCCCAGGTGAGGAAAATGGCATCCTCGCCGCACCAGGCACGAAACTGCTCCATAGCCTCGGGGAAGGGGACGCCTTCTTCCTTCAGCCGGGATTCCTTGATGCCTGTAAGCTTGGACACCCGCTTGTTTAAGCGGCGGTAGATCTTGGGGCGAACCATGATTTGAAATTCATCCCCAAGGCTCTGATCCTCCAGCATCCGCACGGCGCCGATCTGAATGATCTCACCCCGGATATGCACCGGCAGGGGCTTTCGTGCAGAGGGAGAGCCGGGCCAGGGCTGGTTCCACTCCATATCTAAAATAATATAGTTCATGGGTCTAACTCCTGTAACGCATACTTGTCCCCCTATCATACCACAGGTGGGGGGCTTCTGTAAACCTATTATTTGTGCAGCTCGGCCTTGATCTTGGTGGTGGAGATCTCCGGGGTACGGGGCAGATACACCACTTCGCACTGCTCTTTCAGGAAGTCAAACTTGCCTTCCCAGTCGTCGCCCATGACGAAAACATCGATATTATAGTCTGCTACATCTGTGCGTTTCTGATCCCAGTTCTTCTCCGGAATGACCAGATCCACATAGCGGATGGCTTCCAGCATGGCTTTGCGCTCTGCATAGGAGAAGTAGCTCTTTTTCTGCTTCTGTTCCCAGTTAAATTCATCGGTGGACAGGGCTACAACCAAATAGTCCCCCTGTGCTTTTGCTCTGCGGAGCAGGTTGATGTGACCGTAATGCAGAAGGTCAAATGTTCCGTAGGTAATTACCCGTTTCATAGTTTTCTTACTCCTTGTTTTGAATAATGCCCAGAATCCACCGGGCGCAGCGTTGGGCGGCTTTTCCGTCCTCGCAGAAGCCCTGCTCCTTTGCAAAGGCTTCCCATGCCTTTTCATAGGCTTTCTGGTCAAAATGCAAAATGGCCTGCTCCAGTGCCTCGTTGCTGTCCGCCAGGGGGAAGGGCAGACTGTCAACGGGGAAATAGAAGCCCCGATCCTGCCGGTAGTCCTCCACATCGGTGGCAAAGCGCAGACAGGGCTTTCTGCCCAAAGCAAAGTCGAACATGCAGGAGGAATAGTCGGTAAGCAGCAGGTCACATCCTACCAAAAGCTCCTGCATATCGGGATACATGGTAGCATCCAGCACCCTTTCTCCGTCGTAGGAAAACAGCCCCTCAGATTTGTGGGCAATGTTGGGGTGCAGCCGCACCAGCAGGCTCCACTGCCCGCCGAATTGGGCTTCGCAGGCAGCCAAAAGGCGTTCCGCATCCAACTTGTAGGTATCCAGAGAGTGATCTGCACGGAAGGTGGGAGCATAGAGGGCGAGGCGGCGATCCTGGGGAAGATGCAGGGCTTCCCGCACCTTTTGGGGAAGAACTCCGGGGGTGAAGAAAACATCGTTTCTGGGGGTGCCCCATTCTTCCACGCTTCCTTCGTACCAGAAGGATTTTTTGTAAAGCCCGGTCATAAAGCGGCTGCCGGAAACCATCAGGTCGCACTGGTCAGAATCCTGACGGCAACCCTTAATATATTCCGGGGTCAGGGAATGGGGGGCATCGGCCTCAATGCGCTTCATGGCGAAACCATGCCAGAGCTGCATATACTTTTGCCCTCTGCGCTTGCTTTTTTCTCCCTTGCGGCAGTTATCCACCCAAACCTTTGCCGTGGCATAGGCCCAGGCGCGGGACAAACCGGATCTGTAGGACACCGGGCGAATCCCGGCAGGCAGACTCTTTGCCTCGCTCTCGTTTTTTACCAGCCACAAAAGCTCCAATTTTTCTTTGGAGGCCAAAAGTGCCTGGGCAACGGCCTTGGGGCTGTCAGAATAGCCCCGGCCATGATAGCTGGAGAAAACAACACGGTTTTTCTTAACAGGCAGCAGACGGAATACTCTGCGCCCTATAGCGGACATATAGTCCTGAAATTTAGCCATGCTGGGGTTCCTCCTTTTTCAGCAAGCCCCGGTTGCGCCAGATGGCAACAACCCGGTAGCCCAAAATCAGAGCCTCTGCCACGGACATGGCAACGCCCAGAGTTACCATATTGATATTCCCGGTAAGATACAATACCAGAAGATTGACAAAATGCAGGCAAGAGCCAAAAATCACGGAATAGTTGGCGTGCTTGGCAATGCCCATGGCAGACATGGTAGGGAAGCCCAGAATATAGCTGGGCAAAATCACCACACCCACAGGGAGCATGGCCCGTAAAACATCCCCGGCTGGAGCGTATTCCGCGCCAAAAATCAAAATGCAAAGCTCCTCCGCCCAAATGAAGCAGGCGGTGCAGAACAGAAAAATCAAAGGTTCCAGAGTGAGAAGCACCTTTTTTACCAGCTTAAAGTCCCGGTTTTTCACCATGTAAGGATACATGCTGTCGGAAATGGGGGAAAGAACATTTTTGCCGGTGTTCATCAGGTTGTTGGCCGAGGTATAAAAGCCGGTGGCTGCCCCGGAAGCAGTGATGAAATCCAGAATAATGGTATTGAGGGAGGAATAAGCAGTGGTGGCGATCCGGGAATAGAAAAAGACACTGGAACGCTTCAGGGTAGAAAAGACTTCCTTGATACTGACAAGAGCGAAGCGGATCTTAAACTTCTTTGCCAGATGGATATAGCACATGGCCATAGCCACCACATTGCCTACAGCGGTGAAGGCTGGAACCATCCACACATCCTCCGGCTTTTTCATAAATACCAGAATAGAGAAGGTGAAGAAAGCCTTGATGCACACCGTCCGCACTGTGATAGCAGACATTTTCTCCATGCCCCGGTATAAATAGTCGGGAATGAGAGAGTTGGAGGCCGTGCCCAGTAGGAACAGGAAATACAGCCACAGCTTGCCCTGCCAAGAGGGAATCACAGCGCAAAGAACCCCCAGACAAAGAGCCGATGCCGCAATCAAAAGCAGCTTGGCGCAGGTGACGGAGCTAAAAATGCGGCACAGTTCCTTGGGATTCTCCCTCTGCAAAGCTACATCCTGGGTAGCGGACATCAGGAATCCGAAATCAATAAAGAGCTGGAAGTATGCCATAATCGCCATGGCAACGCCCAAAATTCCGTATACCTCCGGCCCCAGAACCCGGGTTTCATAGGGAATCACCGCAAGGGATAGCAAATAATTGGAGAAGGTGAGCAAATAGAGCATCAGGGTGTTTTGGAGCAAAACACCTTTCTTGCTTTTCAGTCGTTTCAGCGGATTGTTCAAGGCGAACCCTCCAAGTAAGTAGTTTTAAGATGTGCCTTACATCCTGTCTTTCAGGCTGAACAGGCGGTTGCAAAGGGGGGCTTTCCCCCGGCGAACCAGAGCAAAGATCAGCCGTTGGGCACGGGTCAGTGCCCGGTTATAATAGGGATCTTCCTTGTAGTTGGGGAAATTTTTATCCAGATACGCAGGAAGCTCTTTCAAAAGAGGGTGCCTGGGGTCAATCCGCATCACCCGATAGCAGGCATAATAGATATGCCCCACGGTCATGGCAGAAAGCTCCCTGCGGTAAGCATCAAATTGCCCTTTTTTACGGAAATAGCCCAGAACACTGTCCAGTACGATCATAATTTCCCGGCAGCGGTCAGCATCGGCAGAGCGCATAATGGAGCCCGTCCGCTGCAAATACAAATAGCATACCGCATCAATGCCCACCACGGATTCCACATCCAGAAGAAGCTTTCCTATGGTGCAAAGATCCTCATACAGCAGCCTGTCCGGAAAACGGATGCCGGTACGCACAAACAAATCCCGGCTCCAAAGCTTCGCGCAGACCAACGGAGGATCCAGCAGCATAGCAGGCAGAGAAGCAAGGGTATGGGTCACCCCAACAGGCAGGGTGTGATACCGATATGCACTTTCCCCTTCCCCCTCGGGAACCAGCTTGGTGTGGAAGGCAATGATCTCAGGGCTTCCATGCTGCACAATAGCAGCACGGAGAATATCCAGGGTATCCGGAGTGATGGTGTCATCACTGTCCAAAAACAGGAGATACTCTCCTGTGGCTGCTTCGATTCCGGTGTTTCTGGCTCCCCCCAGTCCACGGTTCTCCTGGTGAACCACCCGGATAATGTGGCTGTGCTTTTGGGCAAGGCGGTCGCAAAGCTGGGGACAAATACCGTCTGTAGAGCCGTCATCCACCAGAATGATCTCGCTGCCTATGCAGTTATTGGCAAGGACGGAATCAACACAGCCCTCCAAATAGGCTGCCACATTGTATACCGGGATCACAATACTAAACTGCATACTGCCTCCTATAGTCCTTTGAGTCGGAAAAGCCAACTCAGGATGCGGTGGTGCTTGCCCCATAGAAGCCTAAGCGCCAGCTTTCGCAGAGTTGAAATCTGTGGGATATACGGATTTTTTCTATGTTCAGGAAAATGCTTGTTGATATAATCCAAAAGTTCACCTAAGAGGGGGTGCTTTGGATCAACCAGCAGCACTCGCACAGAGGTTGCCAGATACAAGTGGTCAATGCACAGCCGGCACAAAATGTCTTGGTAATCTTCCAAAAGGCCTTGCGCCCGGAACCAGGAAAGCAGATCCTCAAAGGCATCAATGATCTCCCGATTGCGGACAAGATTGGCTGAGTGCATAATGGAGTCCGGTCTTTGGAGGTATAAATATAGATGGTTGGGTATTGTCACAATAGAGTCTGCCAGAGCGAACAGCTTGGTGGTAGTCCGCAGATCTTCATACCACACCCGGCTGGGGTAGCGGATACCGGAAGAAAGGAACAGTTCCTTTTTCCACACCCGGAAGGGCGCACCGGGCAAAGACAGCAAGAAGTCTGGCCTTTCTGTGGCATTAAAGGGTCGATCCACACAGAAGGCGTTGGCATCCATGGGGGTATGACAGCCTTCTCCGTCGTCAGAATAGAAGTTGAAGGCGACCACTTGGGGACGATCCTTCTGAATGGCATCTTTCAGAACTGTCAAGCTATCGGGGGTGATTTTATCATCACTGTCCAGAAAGAATGCATATTCTCCCCGGGCCGCCTCCAGTCCGGTGTTTCTGGCACCGCCCAAGCCCTGATTTTCCTGGTGGATCACCCGGATCAGGTCGGGGTGTTCCACCGCCAGGGCATCGCAAAGCTGCGGACATACGCCATCCGTTGCGCCATCGTCAACCAGGATGATCTCGCAGTCTTCGCAGTCGCAGGCCAGAACGGAGCGCACACAGCCCTCCAGGTATTCCTTTGTGTTGTAAACCGGAATAATAATGCTGAGCAGCATAGACATACACCCCGAAAAAAGTTTATGGCTTTTGATTGATCTGTAAATTTGCAGGAACCAAATGCCTCCCTTGGTGCAGCGCATACCTGCAACTACCCAAGAAACCGGAAGTTACTGCTTTGCAACCGACTCCTCGTCCTCATACTTTCGGATCTTGACCAGATAGTACATACCCACCAAAATGGCAGACAGGTAAATGGAGGCGTTGGGGCGGCGCAGGACACCGGCAGTGGCGTAGCAGTGCGCCATGCACATGAGGAAAGCGATGCCGTAACCGGCGGCCTCCAGGGTAAAATACCGCTTGAACTTCTTGAATAGTGCCCAGGCTACCAGTCCCACAAAATAGGCAAGGAACAGCAAATACGCTCCCAGGCCAACCCAGCCATAGAGGAAGTAGATGCCGTGGAGATCGTTTTCCACATCGTAAATATTCTTGCCTACAGTGAACCGGGACAGCTCCAGGCCGAACAGCCGTGCGCTGAAGGGAGAGTCCTGCATCAGCATTTTGGCGAACATGATCTTTTTGGGCCGCAGGGCAGAAAAGTCCCGAATGTCAATGGAGTAGTTGTACATCTCCATGGTCTTTTCCGCACCAAAAATAGTCACAAAATCAGGTACATAGAACTCGTACACCTCGGTCAGGTCGGCGATCAGCTTTTGCCGCTCTTCCTCAGTCAGGCCGGTATCTGCCTGCTCCTCAGCAGGGGAATCGCCGCTATGGGGCTTGGTGCCAGAGGGCTTTTTATTATTCTTGTCGATGAGCTGCTGCACGCTGTCGGCATCGTCGCCCAGCTTGTCTTCCAGCCATTCCTGCCGCTGATCCTGCACAACATCGGACTGATCCAAATGCTGCATCATGGGAGAGAGAGGCATCAGCGCCACAAACAGCACCGCAACCAGACCAAAGGCAACTGCGGCTTTCCAGCTTCTTTTTTTGATCAGCAGCGCAGAAATGCACAGGCCCAGGGAGGCCACTACACCACCCAAATAGGCCAGACGGGTGCAGAAGAAGTACAGGGCGGCAAAGCCTAAAATGGCAGTGCTCCACAGAAGCCAGGGGCGGCGTTTTTTCTGGCAGAGCTGCCAGCCCAGGCTGATGGGAACCAGAACGGATAGGTTGGAGCTTTGGGAGTTGGTATTGAAGAACCAGCCCAGAATGCCGGATTCAGGGGGATAGGTGTGAGGATCGGTGCCGGTGAGGGTGGCAATCAGCTCTACAGCCAGCATGATCAGAAGGGAAATAGTCAGACCAAGCTGCATCTTGTCGAAGCTTTCTTCGTGGCAGCGCAGGAAGGTAATGAGGCACAGGACTGTAATGGGCATCTGAGCCACACGGATGAAGTTGGTCAGGTCGCTGACGGGATCGGAATACCCCACCTGCATACAGGCAAAGATATGCCCACCCAGGATCAGAGCAAGAAAACCTGCGGTGATCCAGTAGACCCGCTTCCGGTCGGACAGGAGGAAGCCTGCCAGCAGGGTAAGGGCCAAAAGTCCCATGCGCACCAGAAGAATGGGGGCAGTGGTTACAGAGAACACTTGCAGCCAGTAAGAAACTACATCCATCAGAGGCTGAACAGCCATGAGGATCAGAACATACCAGTGGATATGGGAGCGAAGCCAGTTGGTTTTCAGCATAGTTCACATTCCTTTCCGTAAAGCGCCGGTGCTTGTCTTGGTTCTGGTGAGATAGGCAATGCAGGCCAGGACAGCTGAGAGGTAGATGGAAACATTGGGCCTGCGCAAAACGCCGGCGGTGGCATAAATATGGGTCAGGCAGGTAAGGAAGGCAATGCCCCAGCCTGCGGCAGGGAGATTGAACTGCCCCCGGAAATCCCGGATCAGTGCCCGAAGGATCAACAGAACGAACCAGGCAAGGAACAGCAAAATCAGCCCCAGACCCACAGCGCCGCAGAGATAGTATATGCCGTGGAGGTCATTTTCTACATCATAGACAAAGCCCCCATAGGTCAGGTCACCCAGCTCCATGCCAAAGAGTCTGGAGGACAGAGGAAGCTCCTGCTGCAAAAGGGCGCAATAGCTGATGCGCATTTTTCGGGTATGCGCCAAATCTGAGGCGCTTTCGCTGTATTCATACCTTTGGGCTACCCGCTCCAGTCCAAAACGATGGACAAGTCCGTCTAAATAATATTCATAGGCACTTTCCAGTCTGGCTAGCTTTAATTCTTCCCCGGAAAGCCCGGCTTCCAACGCGGCTTTTTCATCCGCTTCTATGAGAGTGTCAATATGTGCCTGCTTTTTTACGGCGTTTTCTCCCACAAGGGTCTGGTTGCGGTGCATGGGAGAAATGGGGAAGGCCAAAAGGAAGATCAGGGTGCAGGCCAGGAGGATGACGAGGGTTTTCTTGCGGCGGCGGTCTGTAAGCAGCAGAGTCAGGGCAAGCCCCACACCAGTGGCAAACAGAGCTAAATAGGAAAGCCTTGTGCCCAGGAAGAACAGCAGAGCCAGACCGGCCAAAGTGACAGCAGTCTGCTTCGCCCAGCAGTCCCTCCACCGATCCAGACCCCAGGCCACTGCCACAGGAACAATGCAGGACAAAATGGCACTTTGGGCACTGGGCAAATAGAACCAACCCAAAAGCCCAATGGATTTATTCGTGTAGGTATAAGGATTGGTGCCGGTGACCAGGCTCAAAAGGGCGATTGCCGCAATGATGCACATATTGAGAAAAAAGCCCTTGCGGATAGCACTGTAGACCCGTTCGTTTGCATCCAGCCAGGTGTGGAAGCACAAAACCGCCACAGGGAACTGGTAGATACGCACCAGGTTGGTCAGGTCGTGGAGGAGCCGGTCATAGCCCACCTGCCAGCAGGCGAAGCAGTGGGCAGCAGTGAGAGCAAGAAGCCCTCCGGCACAGAAGAAATAGATCTTTTTCTTCTGACAAAGCACAAAACCGCCTACGACCATACTCAGAAGCATGGCAAGCCGCAGGGCCAGGGTCAGGGTGTTGCCGTATTCTAAATAATCCAGCCAATAGGCCAGCACATCCAGAAGGGGTTGAAGGACAAAAAGCACCAACACCAGTTGGGGAAGCTTGCCTTTCAGCCACCCAGAAAAACCGTTGTTCATAGCATAACCTTTCAGGGGTGCAGAAGAATTGATATACCACCCCTATTTTACGGAAATCATATCATGTTTTCGCCCTTCTGTCAACGCAAGGAAGCCATATAAGGGGCAGTGCGCCAAACAAAAAGGCACTGCCCTCCCCGAATTGGGAAGGCAGTGCAATTTTTATAGAGATCAGGAGAGGGCGGGCAGGCTGGCGGCAGCGGCGGACTGGCCGACTCTGCGGAACTTCTCATCGGGAAGTGCCAGATGGATCTTTTCGTTGACTTCGGGATATTCCTCAGCCAGAACCTTCTTACAGGTAGCCAGGAGCAGGTCGCCGCCCTTGCCGGACATGACTCTGCCCAGCAGAAGCACATGGCGGTAGCCGTACAGCTTGTGATACAGCTCCAGGGTGTGGGCCAGATACACGCCGATGCTCTCATAGATTCTGGCGGCTCTTTCGTCCCCTTCTTCCATAAGCTTCTGGACAACCTTCAGCTTTTCGGCGGGGGAGAGGGACTCCTCCAGTTCGATCCCGGCGGCGGGGGCCAGCTTAATGACGCTGTCCTGAGAGAAATATTTAACACCGCAGCCGATGTCGCCGCTCCACTCGTCCATCATGGCATCGGGGTTGCCGTCTACGGGAGCGAAGGCCAGCTCGTTGAGCCAGCCGGTGATGTTGCCGGCCTCGTCTACAAAGCCTACAGCTTCGCTGGTGCCCATGGCGATGCCCAGAATGTTGTTGTCACCCAGGCTCATGGCACCGGCAAGAGCGGTAACATCACCGTCGTTGGCAACGGCAAAGGGCACATTGCCAAAGGTGTCGGTAATGGCACGGATGTAAATATCCTTTACCTTCTCGTCATACAGCTCCTTGGGAACCTTCAGGAACAGGGAAGCCACCATGGCTCTGTCGTCAATGTATACACCGGCAGAGGAAACGCCTACGGCATCTACTCTGGGCATATGGGCAGCAGCGGCTTTCAGGGCAGATACGATGCCGTTGTAGTGATACTGGGGGTCTTCGGTAGTCTTGGGGAACCAGACCACTTCCTCGCTGAACACGCTTTCGCCGTTGATCACAGCGGAGACCTTGCGGTCGGAACCGCCAGCGTCGAAGCCGATGCGGCAGCCTTCCAGATGGCGGCCGATGGCCTGGGAGGAATCCTTTTCTTCGGGGAGGGTATCCACGGAAAGGACCTCAAAGGGCTTCTCATAAACACCGGCCATGAAGTCGGCATCAAAGGCACGAGTGCCGGTGAGGCTGTACCGGGCGGCGATTTCATCGGCTACTGCCTTGTTGCCGGAAAGATATACCCGGAAGCCGCCCTTCATCCAAAGAAGGGTTTTGACCATGCGGTCAACATAGTAAATGTCGGCCTGCCGCATTTCCTCGGTGCCGCAGATGCAGGTGGAAAGGACAGCAGTCTGCCCGTTGGAACGCTCCACGGCAATGCCGAAGGGCTCTTTTGCCATGGCACGGAAGGCATCGTAAAACTTGCCCAGGGGAACGAACTTGGGATCCAGAGCGGGGATGTTTTTGATTTCTACATTAACACCGAGAAAATTCATAATGACGCACTCCTTATATAAGATTTTATAATCGCAGGGAGAGTTGAATTTGATAAACTCTGCCTTAGTTCTGCTTTTAGATTATCAGTTTTTTTCGGATTGTCAAGGCAGTTGGCCGGGGACAATCGTTTGAGGAAAAATCATAATTGAAACAGACAATTCCCGGAATATTGGGTAGATTCTCCGTAAAATCTGAACTTTTACAGCACCCGAAAAAAGGAAGCCGATTCCCTGGGGTCAGTTTTCTTTGGGGAGGAAAATTGCGGTTACGGAGAGTCCATTTTCATCCAAAATCAGGCTTTGTTCGGCATCCGGAGAGGAAAGACCGCCTTCCCAGCCTGCAAAGACCCAGCCTTCTTCGGCCTGCGCCGTCAGGCGGATCTCCATGCCTGCAAAGTAAGTGCCTGTCCAGGTGTCTTCCCGGGTATGGGCGTAGGTGGTATTGACCTGCACCCTGCCTTCTCCCTGGGTGGCAACGGCAACGGTGCATAGGGGTTCATCAATATCCAAAGCATACCGCAGATGCTCCAGCGCATAGTTCTGCCTTCTTGTGAGGAAAACAGGCCAAAATCTGGGCTGTGCCTTAGGATGCTGAGCAATGACACTACCTCCCCGGGAGGAAATGCTAAAATTGCTGTTCATAATATCCAGATAGGTGCGGGTAAATTGCGCGCGGTAGTCTTCGTTTCTTAGAAGATTTTTCAAAAAGGGAAGATGGATCAGAAATCTCTGTTCGCTGCCGTATTTTTCCCTGTCCTCGATACAGTAGGCAAAGGGATCAAGGGTTAAGAAACTGTCCCTGGTACGCACATGATAGGCCCAGGTCACCGCATCCATGTCATAGGCTACGGCACGCCACTTGCCATCGGCATAGTTGCCGGTTCCACCAGTCGCTCTCCAAAGCTTGAAGTTACGGGCAGTGCTTACATCCAAATTGTTGGTATACAAGGTGGCACACACAAAGTCGGTCAGACTTTGCAGGTCGATTTGCTGTTGGATTTCTCCGTAAACAGCAGGATCGGTGGTGTCCCCGGAGGTCATCAGTTCCATAAGAGCCCGATAGTCTGCCAGGTCTTTCTCCGTGCCTTCCTCCAGAGTGTTTTGCTCCACAACGGCAACGGCTTCCTCTGCCACGCCGTATCGCTGGGCAAAGAAGGTGCTGTCTGTGCGCTGACGCAAATAGGTGGACACATAAAACTCGCCATCTAAGAAGCATACCACAGGCACACCCTCCTGGCAGGAAAGCTCCCGGTCAAAGAGCAGCTCCTGGGCGATCATATCTGCATGATCGGAGCGTGTGGAGAAGGCATGGGAAAGCTCCCCGGAGGGGAAGGGAGAGGCTTCAAACAGGTCGCTCCCTCCATACTGCGGCCTTGCGTAGAAGGTAAAGCGCTTTGTGGCAAAGCCTCGGTAGGAATTGCCCTGTACCCGGATGCCGCATGGCTGGTCTAAAAGAAGACTACCCGCCGCGTTCCAGAGCTGGATATAGGCAGGACGCTCCCACTGCCTCCCTTTTTGCTCAAAATTGGGCATAGGCCTGGGGGTAGACCCATCCTGCTGTGCATACCAGAGGTCATATTCTGTGCCGGTGACACAGATGCCGCTGTCACCAAAAAGATCTTCCGGGTCGGATACCACAGAAAGTACCCACGCATTGGCATAGCTTTCAGCAGACTGTCCTACAAAATAGGTTGCGGTGACAACGGGGCTGAAATTCCCTTTTTCATCCACGGCAATGGCGCGGATGATATTGGCCTTTGCCACAGGATCTTCCCGATCCTCGCCCCCTGTGTAGTTGGATGTGGTGTTGGGGAGATTGACATAGCGGTTGGGGGTTCCGCTGGGGTCGGTCAGGTGCAAAGGGGCGGTATAGACCGGGGAACTTTCGTTCGGGGTACTGCCGTCGGTGGTGTAATGCACCGTATAAGGGGAATGAAGCTCCAAAGTGAGGTTGTCCTCCGGGTAAAGACCGCAGGGAAGACTGAAGGTGGGAGCGCTGAGGGTGGGGGCTTTGTAGGACACTGCCTCCTCATTGGACATACCCGGCGTGCCGTAGGCGACAATATAAGAGCCGGATACGGAGGAAATGGTCACATCTGCCACATATACATCCGCAGTCAGAGATTGCTGCAGGCCTTCCTGGGTATGAGAAAGGAAGATTGCTTCCCCCGGCGCGATTTTGAAGTTGGCATGGATTTCTCCTTCCTCAAAAGAGCCCTGCCCATCGGCATAGATCAGGATATAGGCTCCGGGTTCCAGGGAAATCTCCGGCAGAGGGAATTTTGACAGGTTATCCCCGCTGTCACTGAGGCTGTATTCGCCCAGATTTACCGGGTAAGAGCCGGGATTGTGCAGTTCAATATAGTCCGGATAATTGCCGCTTCGGTCAGCTATCAGAGCAAAATTATCCGGGCAAAGCTCGCTGATCGTCAGCTTGCCCCCTTGAGAAAGGTCGGGGCTGAACAGCGCCAGAAAAAGCAGGAGAATCGCACCTGCCAAACCGACGGGCGCTGCCCAGCGCTTACTGTGGACACCTTTCCGGATTCCCAGAAAGAGCCCCACCACAAAAGTGCCGAAAAGCATTGCAGCCAGAAGCCAAATAATCAAATTGTCCATGGGAATGATCCTTTACAAGGTGTTGATGAGTTTTAGAGGCGTGCCATGTAGTGGGGTGCCCTTAGTTCAAGGTGACAGTTCCTTCCACAAACAGTTCTTTTACCCGTTGCCGGATAGTTTCTGCTTCCGGAGTGTCCTCGTGGCCGTGGCGGTTGATCCACTCTGAGGCGGCATTTTGAGCCAGATGCAGCAGCTCTAAGTCGGTGGTCAGGTCGGCGGCCTTAAACTGGGGCAGGCCGTGCTGGCGGTGACCGAAGAAGTCACCGGGGCCACGCAGGCGCAGGTCTTCTTCCGCAATAGCGAAGCCGTCTGTGGTGGCGCAAAGGGCTTTCAGGCGGTTTCGGGTGTCCGGGTTGCGGTTGTTGGACACCAGGATGCAGTAGCTTTTTGCCGTTCCTCTGCCAACTCTGCCCCGAAGCTGGTGGAGCTGGCTCAGGCCGAAGCGGTCGGCATCCTCCACCACCATCAAAGTGGCATTGGGCACATCCACGCCGACTTCAATGACCGTGGTCGCCACAAGGATCTGGCACTGCCCTCCGGAGAACTCTGCCATGATCCGCTCTTTTTCTGCGGCGTTCATGCGCCCGTGGATCAGGGCAACGCGCAAATCGGGGAAGACGGTTTTTTGCAGGGTTTCGGCCCAGACCTCTGCGGCCTTGCCGCTTTCGGTTTCCCCATCCTCTACGGCAGGACAGACAATGTAGCACTGGTGGCCCTGGCTGACTTCCTTGCGGATGAAGCCATTGAGCCGCACCCGATAGGCTTCTGTCACCAGGAAGGTGTCGATCTTCTGCCGCCCGGGGGGCAGCTCGTTTAGCAAAGACACATCCAGATCGCCGTACATAATAAGGGCCAATGTTCTGGGAATGGGGGTTGCGGACATGACCAGAAGATGAGGGTCGCTGCCCTTTCCGGAGAGGACTGCCCGCTGACCTACACCGAAGCGGTGCTGCTCGTCGGTAATAACAAGTCCCAAATGGGAAAACTCTGTGGTTTTTGAAAGCAAGGCATGGGTTCCGATGGCAAGAAGGCTCTCTCCGGAGGCGAGCCGCTCCCGTGCCATGCGCTTTTTTGCTGCGCTCATAGAGCCGGTGAGCAGAACACAGGGTACACCCAAAGGCTCAAGAAGCTGGGAAAGTCCCCGGTAGTGTTGCTCTGCCAGAATTTCTGTGGGTGCCATAAGGGCGGCCTGATAGCTGTTTTTTACTGCCAGATAGGCGGATGCGGCAGCAACGGCAGTTTTGCCGCTGCCCACATCCCCCTGCAAAAGCCGGTTCATAGGCACATCCTTACGAAGGTCGGCGGCGATTTCTGCGGCGGCTTTCTGCTGCGCCCCGGTGAGGGAAAAAGGCAGAGCAGAGAGAAAGGGGGTCAGGTCGGTTGTTTCATATGGGACAGACTTGCTTTTGTTCCGCTGGGCACGCATCAGGCTGAGCCCTGCGGAGAAGACAAAAAATTCCTCAAAAACCAGCCGTTTCCGGGCATCGGCCAGCTCCCGGCTGTTTCGGGGCTGATGGATGGCACGGTAGGCAGTTTCTGCGGGGAGGATATTGTATTTCAGCCGCAGCTCTCCGGGAAGCAGCTCCGGGGGCGCTTCGCAGCAGGCAAGAGCCTGCATAATGGCCTTGGAAACGGCCTTGTTGCTGAGTCCTGCGGTGAGGGGATATACCGGCAGGATGCGCCGGGTCATTAAGGGGGGATCTTCTGGGGCTTCAAAGACAGGGTTTGTCATGTTGTAGCCCATGTAGTCCCCGGTGATGGCACCGTAGAAAATGTATTCCTTGCCGTATTGCAGACTTTCAGCAGTGTATTTTTGATTAAAGAAGGTGAGATTCAGCCGGGCGGTGTGGTCGGCTACAGTGACCTTGGTGATTTCCAGCCCCTTGCGGATCAGGTGGCTTTTGCCGGTATACATGACCATAGCCTTGAAGCAGGCGGGCTTGTCCACCTCCAACTGGGAGATAGTCACAAGCTGGGTGCGGTCTTCGTAGCTTCTGGGATAGTAATACAGAAGGTCTCCCACGGTTTCGATGCCCAGACTGTGAAACAGCTTGGCTTTGGCAGGACCGATGCCTTTGAGATATTGAATGGGGTCTTTCAGACTGGACATAGCTTCACCTCCGGGTATACTCCGTCCATGGTACATACAGTATACTCCAATTCTTTCCCAGGAGCAAGAGAAAAAAGCTGCCCGGAGATTTCGGGCAACCAAATCAAAACTCTCCCATAGCGGAAAAGGGAACGGCGCACAGGCCGCTCCCCACAAAATGATCTCAACTTCCCCCCGAAGGGGATACCGTAACTGCGCCGCAGGCTCAGCACCTGCAACAGCACCATTGCAGACCCAAACACAGGCATAGCCGCACCAGCCAGTTTCCCAGGCCGCTGCTTTCGTAGCCGGTGTAGGTATTTGCCTGACCCCGGTAGTTGGTGCTTCCCTGCTCCATGCGGTTTAGGAAGCTGCGATATGTGGCGTTGTCCGGCTCCATGGCAACGGCCTGCCGAATATGCTCCAAAGCCATGACCCGGTTGCCCAGGCTGCTGTGCGCCACGGCACTGAGATAGTACCACTGCCCATCCCGCTGCTCTGTGGGTACAGATTGCAGGGCCTGTAACGCCTCCTGAAAGCGGTTGTATTGGATGTAACGATAGGCGGCTTGTGCCCCGGTGGAGCGGAAGGACTCTCCACTTCCATAGGTGCGGCGGTTTCCGAACATTTCCCGGAAGATGTCCTCAAAGGGATCACGACTGCCGCCATAGCTCTGACCCTGCCCGTAGCCGCCGTAGGAAGAGCCGGAGGACTGGGTGGGATTTTTGATCTGCTCATAGGCGGCGTTGATCTCCTGCATCTTCCGAGCCGCCTCCGCATCTCCCGGGTTGGCATCGGGATGGTACTTTTTGGCTAGGCGCCGATATGCCTTTTTGATGTCTTCGTCGCTGGCGTTGCGGTCAATGCCTAAAACCTTATAGGGGTCATCCATTCCGGTTCACCCTCCTTTCCTTCTGCCTGTAAGACAGCCAGATTCCACTGTATAATATGTTGTCCAAAAGGGGCTTGTCCTGCACCAGAGGAAGCCTCTCATAGGCATCGGCACAGGCAGCCATTTCCCCGGTGAGATATTCCTTCAGCTTCTCTGGGTCATCTGCTTCCCTCATGGCGATGAAGGGGTTGTAATTGCCGGTGCGCTGATCTTTTTTGTAATCCGTGGCGGCATCCGCCAGGTAAATGAACCGGCCCAGACTACGCCCCAGCTGTCTTAGGCAAGGCGCCCAAAGATCCTCCTGCCACACGAACCACTCCCCCAGAAGATAGCCGAAGGCATTGGCAGGCAGGTCGGGATTGGGACAGTTTTCTTCTTCCAGGCGGCGCAGCTCTTTTAAGGTTTCTTCAGTGACCCTGCATTGGCGGCTGTACCTGCTCTGAATCGCAGGGTAGTGCTTCTCTATGGACTTGGACAGCAGGAGGGCCGGGAGCTTCCGGTCATCGTCCCAGTGATCTTTTGCACTGAAGTACCCAAGAGCCACATTCATGGAGGCGCCATAGCGGATGATCTCGCTGTCCTGCCAGACCTGGGGCCTGATTAAATGGGGAAGGCAGCGGCTCTTGCCGGTCTGCTCCCGGGGTTCATATAGAGAGGACAGAAGCAGCGCCAGAAATACGGTGTCATAGGAAAGGCACAGGCGGCAGCTTTGGCTGTGGCACTTGCCCATACTCCTGCAAATGCCGCAATAGATGCTGCGATAACGCTTCTTTTGCTCCGGGGTCAATTCCTCTATGTGAGCGGTTACATATCCAAACAAGGGCGTTCCCTCCTGATGTTCGGGGCTGGGTACAGTATAGGGGGTATTTGTGAACAGAATATAAAGAATTCGGGGATACGCGGAAGAAAAAGAAGAAATTTCAGGCTTCCGGGGTGTCTTCATCTTCTTTCGGTGCTTGTAAAAGCTTTTTCTTTCTCCGCAGGCGTATTTCGTAACCAATGTCTGTCAGGTACTTATTCAGCGCCCCGCCGTAGAAAATAATAGCGATACAGGTGTAAAGCCAGAACATTGCCAGAGCCATGGTAGCAAGGCTTCCGTAAATGGAGGTGTAGCTGTTGGAGGAGCGGACATAAATAGAGAAGAAATAGGAGAAAAGCTGCCAGCCAAGGGCGGCAAACAGCGCCCCCGGAAGGGAGGGCAGAAACCGGTTGCGCCGGTTGGGCATGAGCATAAACATTCCCACAAAAAGGAAGATCTGAATGAACAGCAGCAGAATAAACCGGTTGAGAAACAGGTTTTGCAGCACATTGCTAAAAAGTCCCGGATGCTGCCCCAGCCAGGAAAGGATATGCTGGCGGAATACATAAAGAACCAGAGTCAGCAGCAGAACCAAAAGAAGCAGGAAGGTATACAGCAAGCTCAGCAGCCGGGTAATAATGGCATTTCGATCTTCCTGCACATCATAGACCCGGTTCAGCCCTACCAAAATACTGTAGACCCCTCGGGAGGAAGCCCAAAGAGCAGTCAAAGCGGTGACGGAAAGGAGGGTGGTGGAGCTGCTGTCTGCCATGGCAAGCAGAAGCTTTTCCGCAAAGGGATAAAGGGCGGTGGGGAGAAGCCCCTCCACCACCGTAAGAAGCATACCATTTTCAATGGAGGTGTAGCTGATGATGTTCAGCAGGAGCATGACCGTAGGTACTACAGCCAGCATAATATAATAGGAGGCGTTGCCCGCATAGGCAGGGACATCCAGCCGGGCCAGACTGGAAAACATATCCCAGGCGCGGATGAGGAAACGATTTTTCAATTTTCTTTTCATCTTTCCGCCTCCTCTTCTAAAAGTCTTGCGTTTTTTGTCAGAATGGGGTACAATTTAAGGGTAAAGCTATAACAGTCAAGGATCATTATATAGGAAACTTATGGAAAATGGAAGTGTTTTTTTGAAGCATGAGATCAGTACCTCTCTGGCGGGGCTTCTTCGGGGCGTAGGGCTTACGGAAGCGCTGTCCGCTGTGAAGGAGGCAGGATTCCGTCGCCTGGATTTTCCCATCAGTGTATTCAGCCGCCCGGTGGATTCTCCCTTAAAATCCTCTCAGTGGCGGCAGTGGACAAAGGAATTAAAAACCCGGCTGGATGGAGAGGGCCTCACCGTCACCCAAGCTCACGCAAGCTGGGAACAGGCCATCCCTCAGGACTTCCGGGAGGAAGATCCCTTTGAGGTCTATTACAGAACCGTGGAGGCTTGCCGCACTCTGGGCTGTTCCCGTCTGGTTTTCCATGCGCCCCTTTACTTTTTCCCCACCCCGGAGACCGCAACTCAGGAGCGCATCCACCGGTGGAATGTAACATGGTTTCGGAAACTGCTACCCATTTTGGAAGAGTTTTCCGTCACCGCAGAGCTGGAGAATACCTTTGATTACCGCCGGGTGTGGCGGGAGGGTGACCCCACCTTTACCTATACCACAGCCCCGCAAATGCTGCGCCTTATGGAAGAACTGGACAGCCCTCATTTTCGCCTCTGCCTGGATACCGGCCATGCCAACATTGCAGGGCAAAGCCCCATGGACATGATCGCATCTTACGGAAAGAATCTGGAAGTTTTGCACTTAAACGACAATTTCGGCTTCATTCGGCCGGTTTACGAGGATCTGCATCTGCTTCCCGGCCATGGAAATCTGCCTTGGGTATCTATTTTTGAAGCCCTGAAAAACGCAGACTATGAGGGAAACTTCAACTTAGAGCCTGTGGGCGCCCTGCCGGGGCTGCCCCATGAGCTGCAGGTCATTCAGCTCCGGGCTGCCAGAGAGTTTATAGAAGCACTGGCGAAGTCTGTAGGCTTCTAAGAAAAAAGCCCCAACCCGAAAAACAGGATGGGGCGGCAAGAGCATTTACTTCTTGCGGAAGGACATACAGTCGGTACACTGATCCATGGACGGATTGCACTCGTGGGTGCCAACCTGGATCTTGTCCAGAGAGCAGTAGTCCTCAGCGGCGCAGTGGTGAGCGCAGCTT
>JAZQXK010000042.1:0-4994 GCA_045632785.1 Faecousia sp. | reverse complement strand
CGGGCCGTTTTCGATAGACGGCTGTAGGGGCCGGATATATCCGGCCCGGCAGAAAAGTTTGAAAAACAGCACCATTTAGGGCGAATTCGTACAAATTTGCAGTGCGGAACGGGCCGGATGTATCCGGCCCCTACAAAGGGTGGATCCCATACTGCCCGATAAACCAAAATTTACGGTTAACTGTCCACTGCCTACTCTTTCCCCGACCCACAAAAAATAAATTGGTCGAATCCGTAAATAAATATTGCTTTTTTGAAAAATACTGATAGAATAGACCTATCCAGCGTCGCAGGGAGTAGGCGATCACGCGTTAAGTACCGTTCGGATGGGAGGTTGCCAACGGGCGAAGGGGCATTTGCCCCGCGATGTGATCCCGCAACCGCCTGAGCCGGATGCCTGACCGATGAAAGGGCAGAATGCCGATTTTTCGTTGTGTCCAACGATTCTGCTTGCAGGATCTATGGGGGCATGATAGCTGGAAACCAAATATTCCCCCCTAACCTCCTCCATTATTTTTAAGGAGGACTTTTTTATGTCCGGAAACGCATCCCCCAAGCCCCGCCACAGCCTGACGAAAAAACTTACGGTCAGCGCCATGCTCTGCGCCCTTTCCGTGGTGCTGGCACGGCTCATCATCCCCATGCCCAACGATTTCACCCGCTTTTCCATTGAAGCCGTGCCGGTATTCCTTGCCGGTATGTTCTTCGGCCCGGTCGCCGGCGCTCTGGTAGGCTTCGCCTCCGACTTCATCGGCTGCCTGTTCTCCCCCTATGGCTATAACCCCCTTTTCTGTCTGCCCCCCATTCTCTACGGCCTCGCAGGCGGCTTCTTCGGCCCCTGGTTGAGAAGCAAGTGCAGCCTGGAACGACTTTGTGTGGCATTCCTGCCCCCGGTGGTCATCGGCTCTATCCTTTGGCAGAGCTTCACCCTGGCTTTTGTCTATGGCAAAGGCGACACATTGTTCCTCTCCTGGCTGGGCTTCCTGGGCACCCGTGGCATCCAGTTCGCCATTACCTTTGTGCTGGATGTTGTCATTATCTATTTTCTGCAAAAAAGCGGTCTGTTCCGTGCCGCAAAACTTCAATAAAAAGGAAGCAGCCTTATGAATTACGAACAAGCATTAACCTATATCCATTCTATTTGCTGGAAGGGCTCCGTGCCCGGTCTGGGCCGCACCCAGGAGCTTCTCGCCCGTATGGGTAACCCCGAAAAGAAATTGAAGTTTGTCCACATCGCCGGAACCAACGGCAAGGGCTCCACCGCCTCCATGACTGCCTCCATTTTGCGCAAGGCAGGCTATCGCACCGGTCTTTACACCTCCCCCTTCATCTTCCGCTTCAACGAGCGCATGGGTGTAGACGGACAGGATATTCCCGATGATATGCTGGCGGAGATCACAGAGTTTGTAAAGCCCCATGCCGATGCCATGACCGACCGCCCCACTGAGTTTGAACTGGTCACCGCCATTGCCATGGAGTATTTTGCCCGGATGAAGTGCGACATCGTGTGCCTGGAGGTTGGTCTGGGCGGCGAATTGGACTCCACCAATGTCATCGATCCTCCCGAAGTTGCGGTTCTGTGCAATTTGGGCCTGGAGCATACGGATGTTCTGGGCAATACCATTGAAGAAATTGCCGCTGCCAAGGCAGGCATCGTGAAGAAGGGCTGCCATGTGGCAGTTTACCGCAACAGCGCCAATGTTGAGGCCGTTTATGAAGCCAAGGCGGCAGAGGTAGGCGCAGCCGTCCACTATGCAGACTTTGACAGCATCGTCCTTCATGAGCACAGCTTTGCCGGTCAGAAGTTTGACTGCATGGGCTACAAGGATCTGTTCCTGCCCCTTCTGGGTGAGCATCAGTTAAAAAATGCCGCCGTGGTGTTGACCGCGGTGGAGTGTCTGCGGCAGCGGGGCTGGAATATCTCCGATGAAAATGTGCGGCAGGGTATGGCTTCCGTATCCTGGCCCGGACGGTTCGAAATCCTCAGCCGTGACCCCGATTTTATCGTAGACGGCGGCCACAATCCCCAGTGTTTAGAGGCCCTTGCCAAGAATGTGCAGGATTACCTGGCTGACCGGGAAATTACCGCTCTGGTAGGTGTCATGGCAGACAAGGATTATGCTGCCATGTTTGCCTCTATGGCACCCTATATTACCCGCTTTGTCACCGTCACCCCCGAAAACCCCAGAGCCATGAAGGCTCCCATTCTCGCCGCAAATCTGGAACGGTTCGGCAAACCTGCCATCCCCTGTGAATCCGTACGGGACGGCGTCTCCACCGCTTTGGAGCTGGCCAAAAAAGGCGGTATCGTTCTCGCCTTCGGAAGCCTTTATATGGTGGGCGACATCCGGGATGCAGTCATGGCCGTTACGAAGAATTAACTGTCAGTTCTCATCCGTCCACTGTCAACCAACCCTGCCCATCTGCGGAGGTTTTTCCCGCAGATGGGTTTTCCTTTATGCACAGAATCGGTAAAAGCTTTTGCCCAATCCATTGACAAAATCTCCAAAATGTGTCATACTATTTTATAGTGTCCATGCCACGAAAAGGAGGATTTCATTATGTTATTCAGCGAGCTTTATGTGGGGCAGAAGGATTCCCTGCAAAAGACCTTCACCGATGAAGATGTCCGCAAGTTTGCGGAAATTACCACCGATGTCAACCCCATCCACCTGGACGAGGAATACGCAAAGACCAGCATTTTCGGCCGCCGCATTGCCCACGGCATTCTGGTTTCCGGCCTGATCTCCGCCGTGATCGCCAATGTGCTGCCCGGCCCCGGCTCTATCTATATGGGGCAGGAGCTGCGCTTCACCGCTCCCGTATTTTTGGGCGACACCATTACCGCAGAGGTAGAGGTTGCCGAGCTGCGGGCGGATAAGCGGATCGCAAAGCTCATTACCACCTGCACCAAGCAGGACGGCACCACTGTTATCACCGGCAACGCCACAGTTAAGCTGTCAAAATAAATTGCAAATATTCTAGGAGGAACTATGGCAGAATTTAGATCTGTTCTTTTTGAACAAATGATTCGGGACTTTGCCGAAAACGAGGTAAAGCCTCTGGCACAGGAAATTGACGAGGAAGAGCGCTTCCCCAGAGAAACTGTAGAAAAAATGGCCAAGCTGGGTCTGTTTGGTATCATCATCCCCAGACAATATGGTGGCGCAGGCGCAGGCTACCGGGAATACATCTATGCCGTGGAAGAGCTGTCCAAGCACTGCGGCACCACCGGTGTTATCCTTTCTGCACATACCTCTTTGTGCGCTGCTCCCATTCTGGAGTTCGGCACAGAGGATCAGAAGCAAAAATACCTGCCCGATCTGGCAACCGGCCGAAAGCTGGGCGCATTCGGTCTGACCGAGCCCAATGCCGGCACTGATGCAGGCAACCAGCAGACCACTGCCGTGGAGATGGAGGATCACTACCTGCTCAACGGCACTAAGATCTTCATCACCAACGGCGGCGAGGCCGAGACCTATGTGGTCATTGCTGTGACCGGCAAGACCCCCAAGGGCCCCGAAATGACCGCCTTTATCGTAGAAAAAGCTTACGAGGGCTTCTCCTTCGGCAAGCACGAGAAGAAAATGGGCATCCGTGGCTCTGCCACCTGCGAGCTGATCTTTGAGAACGTGAAGGTTCCCAAGGAGAATATGCTGGGCAAGCGGGGCGAGGGCTTTAAGATCGCCATGAAGACTCTTGACGGCGGCCGCATCGGCATCGCTGCCCAGGCCCTGGGCATTGCCGAGGGCGCTCTGGATACCACCGTTGCCTATGTCAAGAGCAGAAAGCAGTTTGGCAGACCCATTTCCGCCTTCCAGAACACCCAGTTCCAGCTGGCAGACATGGCAACCAAGACCGCTGCCGCAAGAGCGCTGGTCTATATCGCCGCCGATGCCAAGCAGAACAAGCTGCCTACCGTATCTGTAAACGCCGCTCAGGCAAAGCTGTTCGCTTCCGAAACCGCCATGGAAGTCACCACCAAGGCTGTACAGCTTCACGGCGGCTATGGCTACACCCGGGAATACGCAGTAGAACGCATGATGCGGGATGCCAAGATCACCGAGATCTACGAAGGTACCAGTGAAGTGCAGCGCATGGTTATTTCCGGCGCATTGCTGAAGAAGTGAGGGCTGACATGAAGATTATTGTTTGTATCAAGCAGGTTCCCAATACCACAGAGATCAAGATCGATCCTGTAACCAATACCCTGAAGCGTGACGGTGTTCCCAGCATCATCAACCCCGACGACAAGGCCGCTGTTGAGGCCGCTCTGCAGTTGAAAGAGCAGTGCGGAGCTCAGGTCACTGTCATTTCCATGGGCCCTCCCCAGGCAGAAAAGGCTCTGCGTGAGGCTCTGGCCATGGGCGCAGACGAGGCCTTCCTCATTACCGACCGTGCCTTCGGCGGCTCGGATACCCTTGCCACCTCCACCATCATTGCCGCTGCCATCCGCAAGCTGGGCGCCGATGTGGTATTCTGTGGACGGCAGGCCATTGACGGTGACACCGCTCAGGTCGGTCCCCAGATTGCCGAGCATCTGGATATTCCCCAGATTACCTATGCCGCCGATCTTTCTTACAACGAGGAAACCGGCACCATTACTGTCAAGCGGCAGTTTGAAGACCGCTATCAAATGCTGGAAGTTTCCGGCCTGTGCCTGATCACCATGCTGTCCACTATGAACAGTCCCCGGTATATGAATATGTGGGACATCGTTGCCCAGGATGACAAGGAAGTGGGCAAGATCACTTTTGCTGACTTGGATCTGGATAAGGCCCGTATCGGCCTCACCGGTTCTCCCACCAAGGTTAAGAGCACCGCCACCAAGCAGTTTGACAAAACCATTGAAACCCTGGAACTGGATGCAGAAACGGCTGCAAAGACCATTCTTGCCGCTCTGTCCCAGCGACACCTGATTTAAGGAGGTGCGGATATGAGCAAGAATATTTGGGTATTTTGCGAGCAGCGTGACGGTCAGCTTCAAAGCGTAGC
>JAZQXK010000041.1:0-4317 GCA_045632785.1 Faecousia sp. | reverse complement strand
CTACGAAAGTAATTTCAAACCCATCCCGGAGGGACACCCTAACTGCTCCGCAGGAGCAATTTCACATTTGCGAAGCAAATATTTCACAGCGAAGCTATTTCACTCGCCCCAAAGGGGCGAATTTCACTGAGCCCGCGGCTCCACCGGGGACGGGGGTCCCTACGGCTTCTATTTTAATTCGTCCCGAAGGGACACCACTACTGCCCAAAGGGCAACTTCACTCGCCAAATCAGGGCGAACTTCACTACGCCAAGGGCGCATACAGGGGGTTTCCATGGCTACAGGAATTATCATCATCGACAAGCCCCAGGGCTGGACCAGTCAGGATGTGACGGCCCGCCTGCGCCGGGTATTTAACACGAAGCGCATCGGTCACGGCGGCACTATAGACCCCATGGCCACCGGTGTCCTGCCCATTTTCGTTGGCAGAGCCACCAGAGGGGTGGAGTTTTTTGAACACGCCCAAAAGGAATATCTGGCTACTTTGCGCCTTGGGCTTCTGACTGACACGGAAGATACCTCCGGCACTGTTTTGGAGCAGCGCCCTGTCACCGCCAGCCGGGAAGATGTGGAGCAGGTTTTGGCGCAGTTCCTGGGCAAACAAACCCAGATCCCGCCCATGTATTCTGCAGTGAAGATCAGGGGACAAAAGCTGTATGAGCTGGCCCGGAAGGGGCAGACTGTAGAGCGGCAGCCCCGGGAAATTGAGATTTTCACTTTGGAACTGGTGGAGCACCGGGGAAATGACTACGTTCTCCGGGTTGTCTGCTCCAAGGGCACCTATATCCGTACCCTTTGTAAGGACATCGGCCTTACTCTGGGCTGCGGCGGCTGCATGGCAGAGCTTCGCAGAAGTGCCGCCGGAGCGTATACCCTGGCGCAGAGCATCCCTCTGCAGGAGTTGCTGGACAGAAAAGACCGAGGCGAGGATGTAGAACAGCTCCTTCTGCCTTTGGATTCCATGTTCCATGGGTATCCTGCCGTCAACCTAAGCCCTAAGCAAGAAAAGGTCTGCCGCAACGGTGGGCGCTTCTCCTGCCAGCTACCCGAGGGCACTTACCGCCTCTATGGCGCAACGGAATTTTTGGCTCTGGGGAAGGTGGAAGACGGCATTATGTCAACCACTAAAAGTTTTTTCGAGGTGAACGGACAGTGAAAAAAGGTTGCGTCATTGCACTGGGCTTTTTTGACGGCGTTCACCGGGGACACGGCACACTGCTGCAGCTTTGCCGGCAGGAAGCCGACCTTCTGAGTGCTTCTGCCATAGCCCTGACCTTCGACCGCCACCCTGCCGCCTTTCTCACCGGGGCAAGGATCCCCCTTCTGTCCCCCTACCGGGAGCGGCAGCGGGTCATGGGGGAGCTTTACGGCATAGAGCAGCTGGTGGAGCTGACCTTTAACGAGGCCATGGCAAATATGCCCTGGGAGAGCTTTCTGCATCAGATCCTTGTGGATACACTGGGGGCTGTTTGTCTGGTCTGCGGTGAGGACTACCGTTTCGGCAAAGGCGGCACAGGCACAGCGGAGCTGCTAAAAGAAGCCTGTGAAAAGCTAGGGGTTGCCTGTCACATCGTCCCAGCCCTCCGGATTCATGGGGATATTGTGTCCTCCACCCGGATTCGGGGACTGATTTCCCAGGGTGAAATGGAAGAAGCTGCAGAGCTTCTGGGCTATCCCTACCGTCTCACAGGAAAAGTAGTTTCCGGGCGAGGCTTGGGCAGGACTTTGGGTATGCCTACGGCAAATCTGGCCTGGGAAAATGAGCTGCTCCCTCCCAATGGTGTCTACATTGCCAGAGCCATTACAGAAGAAGGCGTTTACCCTGCTGTGGTCAACATTGGCTCACGGCCTACGGTAGACGGCAGCACTGTCACAGTAGAGCCCTGGCTTCTGGATTTCTCCGGGGATCTTTATGGGAAGCGGCTGAGCTTGGAGCTGTACAAGTTCCTGCGCCCGGAGCAGAAATTCCCTGATTTGGATGCTTTGCGGAATGAAATTCTCCGCAATGCCCAGCAAACCAGAATCTATTTTTCCCAAAAATAGCGATAAAATTTGGCCTTCCGATTTTCGGAAGGCCCTTCGCTTTATAGAGGTTGCCGTAAAAATCCCCTGCGGAGATCTTCCGCAGGGGACAAAGGGAATTATTCTGCGTAACCACGATAGAGGAAAGTCACAATCTGGCCTCGTGTACAGGTGTTATTAGGAGCGAATCTGGTTGCGCTCATGCCGGTGGTGATGCCTTCTGCCACTGCCCAGAGGACTGCATCGTGATAGTATTTATCAGCGGGTACATCCACAAAGGGATTCTCCGTGCTGTTGACTGTAGGAGAACCGGCAGCCCGGTACATAAAGGTCACAACCTGGGCACGATTACAGGCACCCTTGGGATTAAATCTGGTAGCACTTGCGCCGGTAGTAATGCCCATTTCCACTGCCCAAAGGACAGCCTTGTAGAAAAAGTCGTCTTCTTCCACATCGGTGAAGGGATTGACTGTAGAGGTAGGTTCAGGCTGACCGGCAGCACGCCACAGGAAGGTCACAATCTGCCCACGTGTGCAGTCATTGTTGGGAGAGAACGCATAAGCGGAGGTACCGGAGGTGATGTTGTTCTCATAAGCCCAAACAATGGGGTCGTAGTAATACTTGCCGTCGGCTACATCGTTGAAGGGAATCTCCCGCACTGCGTCGCAGCGGGTGCAGTCTGTACCCTGCCACTGATGACCCAGAGCGGCAGTGAAATTATCCTCATAGGCATAGCCGCAAATGGTGCAGCGATAGGTCGTATAACCTTCCTCTTCGCAGGTGGGCGCGGTAACCTGAGATTCATATGTATGCTCATGGGTATCCTCATAAGAAGGCACACGCTCTTCGTCCGTCACATAGAACGTGCAGATGCCTCTGCGGCTAAGCGTTCCGTTCTTTCTGTAGGCCTCGATCTCTACTTCGCAGAAGCCCTCGGCATGGGTGGTGACCACATTATTCTCATCTACCGTTGCGATCTCCGGATTCAGGCTTTCATAGGTGACCACATGGTATTCCTGCAAGGTGCCGGGGCCCCAGGTCGCACCCAGATACTTTCCGGTATAGCCCACAGGAAGGGTGAAAACACCGTTGCGAATGGACCACACGGGCTCCGTGATCTCAATGGGGTAAGCAAAGAAATCCATATAATATAAAGTGCCGTTCCAGCGATCCACCGTGCCGGAAAGCTGCATACCGTTGCTGTAGGCCCGCAGCAGGTAGCCATAGTTTTGCCAGGCAAGCTCACCGTCGCCGATCCATCCGTCCCGGAAGATCTCTCCCCGCTTCATTTCCTCTGTGCTTCTGCCGTCCATATAGATCCTTCCATCGAAGGGGCCGTTTACACGGTCCTCCGTCTGGCACATAGAAAACCAAACCACTGTATCGTTGACATAGTAGGTCAGATTTCCTGTGCCGTAGGGGGTGGAATTGCTGTAGCCATAGAAAAGTCCGTCTTCGCAATAAATCTTAAAGCTGTTAAGCATCTCAGGGGGCAAACTCTCCCTGTCCACGGCAGGAGTGACATACTCCACTGTGTCCAGATAGATCCATTTGGCAATATAGTCCCGGTCGCTGGTGCCGCCTACCAGCCACAGAGGGTCATACAGCACCCACGCATTATCCAAATAGACAAAGCACCAGGCATGCCCTGCGTAATTAAACAGTTCCGCGGTATCCTCGGCCATATTTCCCCGCCAGCCGTCACCGATGACCGCGCGGATCCCCAGAGAGCGCAGCAGATACTGCATCAAATTGGCATAGCTCAAGCAGTTTCCCTCACGGGTATAGAAGGTATCCACCGCATAGCCGGAGCCATGGCCGTAGACGATGTTGCGCCGAAGCCAGCCGTCAATGGCATTGGCCTTTTCCCGGTCGGTGGCACAGTCCTTGGTGATGATCTCTGCCAGAGTCTTCAGGATCTCCCGGTCTTCCTCTGTTCCGGTGTTCATTTCCAAAGCCGCTTGGGGATAGTTGACAATATAGTGCTCATCCAGATAGGCGAAGGTATCCTTCACCCGCTGGGGGGTGAACGCTATGAGCTTGGTATCAGAGCAGGGGGTCACATCCTCTGTCTGATGAGCATTGTCCTTCAGAATATGGGGGCACGCGCCGTCCACCAAGGGCGTGGGCTCAGGCTGTGCAGCAGGTGTCAATGCCATCGCTCCGGGGAGCAGTCCACCCACCAGCGCCAAAACCAGAAGAAGTGACAGGATTCTGCGTTTCATACAAATACATTCCTTTCCGGGCATATAAATTCCCATGATTAGTATAGCCCAATGCCGCAGCATTGTCAAC
>JAZQXK010000040.1:0-6105 GCA_045632785.1 Faecousia sp. | reverse complement strand
GGGCGCACACTTCGCAATGGCGCAAAGTGTGCGCCTCGGGCATTGAGAATAATTCCGCAGTAATTCAGCGGCATCAGCCGTAGGGTGCGGCTTCCCAGACGCACCGTGCAGCACCATATTTGCACCATGGGATTCGGCGCTATAGGAGGATTTCCTGCAAACTATGGTTATTTGCATATGGGAAGTTCCAACCAGCGGTGCGGCTGGTGAAGGCAGGAGGCGGTTAGAGCAGTTGACAGTGGACAGTTAACCGTAAATGTTGGTTTGTCGAGCAGTTATTGCGGTACACTGGTGCGGCAGCATCTATATTTCAATTCGTCCCAAAGGGACACCACCATAGCCCCACCGGGGCTATATCATATGCCCCAAGGCATATATCATCGCAAAGCGATATCATGCGCCCGCAGGGCGTATATCATTGAGCCGTCAGGCTCTACTGTCCGCTAAATTGGAATTTCCTTTTTATCCCTGCTCCAGAGTAAAATTATAGAAATAGTCGCACACAGGCACCCAGGGAAGAAGCTGCTTCTTCACTGTTTCTGCCAGCTCCGGGGTAAACAGTTCCTCACCCGGCTCTGCAAACCGCTCTGCAGCGAGAACGCCCTTCCAGCTATAATATGGAAGCAGCTCCGGGTCGTCGCAGGGCTTGGGGCGCTTGTAGCACTGTGCCGTAAAGGTCAGACCGGACTCCTTTTGGGCGTTTTCCAGAAGCTTCGCCAAATGCTTGGGGTTGGCCTTTACCCCCTGACGGAAGCTCTCCATGGCTGTTGCCGTAGGCTGATAGAGAATAAAGCCCCAGGAAGCCCCCTCCGGGCGAATCTCAAAATACAGAGCCGGGTGTCTGGCCCAGTCCTGCACACTGCGGCGAATACACAGCCACAGGCTTTCCTTATAGGGAACAGGGGGGTGCATTCTGGCATCTTTGTAAATGCGGGACACCTTCAGCTCCATGGCGGGAGCTTCCGTGAAGCCTTCAAAAACCGCCTGTCCCAGAGCCTTCATAGGCTCGTAGAGATACTCCACATAGTCTTTCTTGTGGGCTTCAAACCAGGTTTTTTCATTGTTCAGCCGGGTGCCCCAGAGGAAATCAAAGGTTTCCGGAGAAAAGCCTTGAAACATCGTCGTATCTCCTTTTACCAAAACTTCTTTTTTGCCCGGTTCAGGCAATACATATACACGCAGCACAGCACAGCGCCCAGCAAAAATCCAGCGGTACGCATATAGGGTGGCCAGGGAAGGGCAAAGAGGGTCAGGATCACCAAAACCGCCGTGGCAATGCACAGTAGGCCAAAGATTAGCATCCGGGGGCGAATGTAGCCCAGGAAGCCTTCCGGGTCACGGCACTGCTCCGGAGCGCAGCCGGAGGGGTACAAAAGCTCGTTGGGTTTTAGCTTCTCCCATCTGCCGCAGGCGAAAAACGTGTATACAAAATAGATCCCTCCTGCCAGAAAGGCCAGGGTGAGAAAGGCGTCAATAAATTGGTTAAACATGGTAATGTGCTCCTTTGGTTTTTTTCTATTATAGCAGGAATATAGTTCTCTTGCAAGAGCGGCAATTACGGAACAACCTGTAATAATTGCAGACAAACCGCAAAAAATCCCCATCTGCCTATTGTAAAAGCCTATAAAATATGGTAAAATAATTTAGTTTACATCCATATTCTTAAACATTTTCGGAGGCCGTTATGTATTACACTTCCGCTCCCCATTAGATTTCTTCATAAGGCCAGCCAGTAAAATAACTTATGGAGGAATCATTTATGTCTAATTTACAACAGGAAATCAACCGCCGCCGTACCTTCGCCATTATTTCTCACCCCGACGCAGGTAAAACCACCCTGACTGAGAAGTTCCTGCTTTACGGCGGTGCTATCGCCCAGGCCGGTGTTGTCAAGGGCAAAAAGAACCGCCGTGCTGCCGTGTCCGACTGGATGGAGATCGAAAAGCAGAGAGGTATCTCTGTTACATCTTCCGTTTTGCAGTTCCAGTGGGGCGGCTGCTGCATCAATATTCTGGATACCCCCGGCCACCAGGACTTTTCCGAGGATACCTACCGCACCCTGATGGCGGCAGACTCCGCAGTCATGGTCATTGACGGCAGTAAGGGCGTTGAGGCTCAGACCAGAAAGCTGTTCAAAGTCTGTGCCATGCGGCACATCCCCATTTTCACCTTTGTGAACAAAATGGACCGGGAAGCCAAAGACCCCTTCGACCTTTTGGAGGAACTGGAACGGGAGCTGGGCATCGAAACCTATGCTATGAACTGGCCCATTGGCTCCGGCAAGGAGTTCCAGGGCGTATATGACCGCCAGGGCAGCCAGATTTTGTTCTTCTCCTCCGGTGCAGCAGGCAGAAACCGTGCCGGAAAGCAGGAGATCGACCTGTACGATAGCAAGGTAGACGACATTCTGGGTGCGGACAAGCACCAGCAGCTTATCGATGAGGTAGAGTTGCTCAGTGCCGGTCGGGAGCTGGATGTGGCAGAAGTGCAGCGGGGCAGACTGAGTCCTGTGTTCTTCGGCTCTGCGCTGACCAACTTCGGCGTGGAACCCTTCCTGGAAGAGTTCCTGAAAATGACTCCCCCGCCCCTGTCCCGCACGGCAGACTGCGGTGTCATTGATGCCTTTGACCCCGATTTCTCCGCTTTTGTATTCAAAATTCAGGCCAACATGAACAAGGCCCACCGGGATCGCCTGGCCTTCCTGCGTATTTGCTCCGGCAAATATGAAAGAGAAGCGGAAGTGTTCCATGTCCAGGGCAATAAGAAGATGCGCCTGAGCCAGCCTCAGCAGATGATGGCGGCTGACCGGGAAATCGTGGAAGAAGCCTACGCCGGTGATATTATCGGTGTCTTCGACCCCGGCATTTTCTCCATTGGCGATACGGTCTGTACCCCCGGCAAAAAGTTTAAGTTCTCCGGCATCCCCACCTTCGCCCCGGAGCATTTCGCAAGAGTGTCTGCCAGAGATTCCATGAAGCGCAAGCAGTTTGTCAAGGGTACGGAGCAGATCGCCCAGGAAGGTGCCATCCAGATCTTTAAGGTTCCCGGCTCCGGTATGGAAGAAGTCATTGTAGGCGTTGTTGGCGTACTGCAGTTTGAAGTCTTCGAGTACCGCATGAAGAATGAGTACGGCGTGGATCTGCGGATCGAAAACCTGCCCTATGAGGAGCTGCGGATGATCGACAGCTACCCCGGCAACCTGGAAGACCTGAATCTGGGCAGCGATGCGGAGCTTTTGGAGGATTATCGTGGAAGATCCCTTCTGGTGTTTACCAGCTTCTGGGCCATCGACTTTACAGCCCGGAGAAATCCCGGCTTGAAGCTCTCGGAAATCACCGTGGAGCAGGAAGAAGAATACTAAAATAAGCAAAAAAACCCCGGCTTCGAAGTGATCTGCTTCCGGGCCGGGGGCGTCTTTTGGACGGGAGTTGGCAGCTTTTCTATTCTTGACCCTCTGCTTTCCCGGGACTTCCGCTGCCTATATTGCAGGAGAAAATGACAGAACACTTGCTGCTTTGTGCAATATTACTAATTCGTTGTGGGAAAACAAAAAAACACTTCCATTTTGACGAAAAGGAGGATATAATGACAAGGCTTGGCATAACCGAATGGAGGCGCGTTCTATGAAACGGAGCTTGCCGAGATATTCTTATATTCCCATGCTCAGTATGCTGCTTCTGAACATTTTGGCCTTTTACGGCACAAGACTTCTAAACCGGAGTTGGCACCATATTTCCGTAACCACCGAGCTGGATGCGCTGATTCCTCTTGTTCCCGCTGCGGTGACGGTCTATATCTTTGCTTATGTCACATGGGTTGTTGGCTATGGAGTCATTGCCCGGGACAGTGAGAGCCTTTCCTATGAGGTCTTCTCCGGGGAACTGATCGCAAAGCTGATCACCATGGCCTGCTTTTTGGCCCTTCCCACCATTATGGAGCGGCCTGAACTGATGGGAGATGATCTGTTTTCCCAAATGCTGGGGCTGATCTATAAACTGGACACCCCGGATAATCTGTTCCCCTCGGTGCATTGCCTGGAAAGCTGGATCGTTTTCCGTGGAGCACTGCGATGCAAGAAAGCTACCCCCGGCTATAAAATTGCCGCAGGGGTGGCAGCGGTACTGGTGTTTGCGTCCACACTGCTTGTAAAGCAACACGTGGTTCTGGATGTGGTGGGCGCAGTGGTCATTGGGGAGCTGGGACTTTGGCTGGGGCGAAAGCTCCGGACGGGAAGAATACTGGCATGGCTTAACAAGCGCCTTTCTATGACAGAGCCTTGACCGAGGTTAGTGCCATATAAAAAGGAGAGAAAAGAATGATTGGATTTTATGACTATACGGTATACTTGACCTATTTATCTGCGATCTCCGCAGTGACCGGTATTGCCCTGGCGCTCAGCGGCAATCCTCACCCCTATTTTGCCATTTTTACCCTGCTGTTCTCCGGCCTGTGCGATGCCTTTGATGGCAGAGTGGCCCGGATGAAGAAGGATCGCACCAGCCAGATGAAGGCCTACGGCATTCAGATTGATTCTTTGGCAGATATTGTGGCTTTCTGCGTGCTCCCGGTGTGCATTGGCTACGCCCTGCGGGAGGCAAACTACGAGCAGTTGGGCGGCTTCCAGGTGCCCTATATTCTGGCAACTGCCATTTCCGCCCTCTTTGTTCTGGGCGGCCTCATCCGTCTGGCATTCTATAATGTGACCGAGGAAGAGCGGCAGAGCCAGGAGTCCGGTGCAAGAAAGTATTACACCGGCCTGCCTGTGACTTCTGCAGCCCTGATTTTCCCCACGGTGGCTCTCATTGAGCGACTGATCCCCGGCAACCAGACCTGGCTGTATTACGGGGTCATGCTCATGGTCGGTGCTGCCTTTGTAGGTAACTTCCGCCTGCGCAAGCCCGGCTTTAAGGCGATCTTGGTCATGGTTGGCATTGGCGCGGTAGAGGCGATTCTGTTTTTGTTCGTGCGGTATTTTGTCCATGGCTGAGTATAAAGATGATTCCAAAGCCCTTAGTTTTCTCTACGGCACGGCCTTTGGTCGGCTGATCTTAAAAGGCTTGACTGCGCCTTGGCTTTCCAGGGTGGCAGGGCGGTATATGGACAGCAAATGCTCTAAACGGATAATCCCCCGCTTCGCCAAAAAGAACGAGATCGACCTGACCATCTGCCGAAAGCAGGAGTTTACCTGCTTCAACGACTTTTTTACAAGACAGCTTGTGGAGGAGGCTCGCCCGGTGGATATGACCCCGGAAGCCCTCACTGCTCCCTGCGATGGGCGGCTGTCGGTGTATACCATTACACAGACCGGGGAAATTCCCATTAAGGGAAGCCGGTATACGGTGAAAGAGCTGTTGGACGGCGACGAAGCGGCAGACCAGTTCTTAGGCGGACAATGTCTGGTGTTCCGCCTGTGCGTCAACGACTACCACAGGTACCACTATTTTGACTCCGGGGTAAAAGGTGAGAATCACTTTATTCCCGGAAAGCTGCACACCGTCCGTCCCATTGCCATGGCTTCTGTGCCGGTGTTCCATCAGAACAGCCGGGAATATACCCTCATGGAAACAGAGCATTTTGGCACGGCTGCCCAGGTGGAAGTGGGCGCCATGCTGGTGGGCAAGATCAAAAACCACCAGGAAGCCGGATCATTTGAAAGAGGTCAGGAAAAGGGACTGTTCCTATATGGCGGTTCTACTGTGGTCCTGCTTCTGCAGGCAGGCAGAGCGGAGCTTTTCCCACAGTACACCCAAGACGAGGAAGAACGGCAGGTGCGCTGGGGTCAGCGGATCGGCACTGCAACAAAGTAAACCTACAAAAGCTGGGGCAAGGGCCCCGGCTTTTTTGCATATACTGAAGCAAGCAGCATATAATGAGGTAAATTCCTGTTTAGCTTACGAACTTGTGGGTTGCACTGGTGCGGCAGCACCCAAGGCTCAGCTTCGCGCTAAGAGCCGCCTTCGGCGGTTGCGCTCTGCACGCGCCTGCGGGCGCAGCCTTGTGAAAGGGAGCTGTCACGCGAACAGCGTGACTGAGGGATTGTGCAGCAGGAATTTCCGTTCTAGTTAGCATTTTGGCGAAATCGAACTGCCCTAGGCAATCCCTCCG
>JAZQXK010000039.1:0-5804 GCA_045632785.1 Faecousia sp. | reverse complement strand
CAATCCCTCAGTCACGCTGTTCGCGTGACAGCTCCCTTTCACAAGGCTGCGCCCGCAGGCGCGTGCAGAGCGCAACCGCCGAAGGCGGCTCTTAGCGCGGAGCTGAGCCTTGGGTGCTGCCGCACCAGTGCAACCCATCGGTTCGTAAGATAAACTGGAATTTACCTTCTTTGCCCATTGGGTCCGACGGCGCAAACAGTATGGAAGGCACAAAAAAGTCGCCTGCATGACTGCAAGCGGCTTTTGTTTTGATTGTATATCCGGTTCTTAGAAAGAGAAGGCTGTGACCACGCCTGTGCCCACCAGCATCATAATAATACCCGCAATGGCAACGCCCAGAAGGACAGCCAGAACTGCCTCTTTGAAGTCCATGTCGATAAAGCTGGCAGCCAGTGTGCCTGTCCAGGCTCCGGTGCCGGGAATGGGAATGGCAACGAACAGCAGGAGGGCTACAAAAAGACCCCGCTTACCGGCCTTGGCTTGCAGCTTTTCGCCGCCTCTGTGACCCTTCTTCAGACAGTAGGTGAAGAACTTGCCGATAAATTTTTTGTTAGCGCCCCAAAGGAGAACCTTTCTTGCGAAGAAGAAAATCAGGGGCACGGGAACCATGTTGCCCACGATACAGCAAAGGTATGCCGGAATCACAGATACATCCATGCCGGCAATCATGGCAGTAGAGCCACGAAGCTCGATCAGGGGAACCATGGAAATGAAAAACAGAATTAAATATTTCTTAAACATATGAATCTCCAGAAATAGCTAATGGGGAATAACGAATCGTGAATCATACAGGCTAAATTCCCAGTAGCTCTGCAGCATTGTCCCAGGCGATCCTTTCCCGCTCACGATATGTCAGAGGCAGCTCCAAAAAGTGCTGCACCTCTATTTTCGGCTCCAGCATGGGAAAATCCGTGCCGAACAGCACTCGCTCCGTGCCGAATTTCATAATCATGCGGTACAGAGCTTCCTCCCCGGCATACATAGCCGTAGAGGACAAGTCAACCCACAGATTGTCAAACCTTCCGGGGAGCAGCGCCTCGCCCTGCTGCCATACATGAAAGCTGCCCATATGTGCCCCAATAAACCGGGTATGGGGAAAGGTTTTCAGGAGGGGGATGAGCTGCTCCGGGTTGGAGTAGGCAAACCGCTTGTCCCCGGTGTGAAGAAGGAACGGCAGACGGTCTTCCGCTGCCTCCACCAGATGCATCATGCCCACAGAATCCAGGGCGCATTTCTGCATCTCCGGGTGGAACTTTACCCCGCAGATGCCCAGAGATACCATGTGGTCAATGTCCCCGGCAATGTCGTCGCTGTCCGGGTGCAGTGTTCCAAAGGCCAGACAACGGCCCTGGCTTTCCTCTACGCACCGGGCCAGAAAAGCATTGATGGGGCGCACCTGATGGGGTGTGGTAGCGGCGGAGCAAAGAACGGAAAGTTCAATGCCCGCCTCCTTTTGCGCCTCCAAAACGCCCTGCAAAGAGCTGTCCAGATCTGCCACATCCCTGCCCTGTACCACGCCGTAAAAGTCCGCCACAGACTTGGTGGCTCTTCTGGCAATATTGGCAGGGAATACATGGCAGTGTATGTCTAAAATCCGCATGGACTTACAGCCGCTTCAGGATCTCCAGCAGCAGCTCCCAGGTGCGGCCTACAGAGGCGATGTCCAGCTTTTCTCTGCTGGTGTGGATGTCCTGCATCTGAGGGCCGAAGGACACGCAGTCCAGGCCGGGCAGCTTGGAGCTGAGAATACCACATTCCAGACCGGCGTGGATGGCTTCCACCACAGGCTCCTTGCCGTACATATCCTTAAAGGCAGCGACCATCACATCACGCAGAGGGGATTCCTCCCGATACTCCCAGGCGGGATAAGTGCCCATCTGGTTGTATACCGCATGGTGGGCAGCGGTGATTTCCTTCAGCTTGTTCAGCAGGTCTTCCTTCTCCTGATTGACGGAACTGCGGACGGAGAATGTGAAGACGATCTCCTCATTTTCCAGCTTGGCGATGCCCATGTTCAGAGAGGTCTGCACCAGACCGGGGATATGCTGGCTCATGGCCTGAATGCCGTTGGGCAGGGCATTAATGAGGCTGATGAAATTCTTGGTGTCTTCCACAGAAAGACCCAGGCCACCCATGGCTTCCACTTCCTCAGCGGTAACAACCAGGTCGGGATCGTTATAAAGCTTTCTGCCCTCTGCCTGAATTTCGGCAGCCAGAGCGGTAACGGCAGCAATGTCCAGACCCATGGCAACCACATTGGCACGGCAGGTTCTGGGGATGGCATTGTCCTTGGCACCGCCGGAGAGGCTTACCAGACACAGGGGCATCTTCTCCTGGATCTTAGCCAGAAGCTGACCCATGATCTTATTGGCGTTGCCCCGGTTCTTGTGGATTTCCACGCCGGAGTGACCGCCCTGCAGACCGTCTACCTGCAGAAGGATGCAGGGACCGTAAACAGGCTTGCGGGCAGCAGGCAGCGTGATGATGGAGGTTGCGCCACCGGCACAGGATACAGTGAAGACACCCTCGTCCTCGGAGTCGCAGTTCAGCAGCATCCGGCCCTTCAGATCGGAGCAGTCCAGGGCATCAGCGCCCAGCATACCCACTTCTTCATTGACCGTGAGAACCACTTCCAGAGGAGGATGGGGAATGTCCTTAGACTCCAGCAGAGCCAGACCATAGGCAACAGCGATGCCGTCGTCGCCGCCCAGAGTAGTGCCACGGGCAAAGAGATGGGTCTCATCGTGGGTCAGGTCCAGTCCGTCAGTCTCGAAGTTGATGGGGCAGTCCTCGTCCTTCTCAGCGACCATGTCGGTATGACCCTGCAAAATCACGGGGGCATGATCTTCATAGCCCACAGTGCCGTCCTTCCAGATAATTACGTTGTCGGCCTCATCTCTGCGATACTTCAGGCCCTGCGTCTTGGCGAAGTTTTCCAGATAGTCACCAATGGGCTTCATGTTCCAGGAGCCGTGGGGAATGGCGCAAATTTCTTCAAAATAGTGGAATACACGCTCCGGCTGCAGACCGGCAAGGGGATGGTTTGTCATGGTACATTCTCCTTCGTATATAGTATAAGATTTTAGGTCTTGGATCGATAAAAAAGTTGACAGCGGACAAGAGTTGACAGTGGACAGTTAAACCGTAAATTTTGGTTTATTGGGCAGTTTAGGGAACCCCATTGTAGGGCTGGGGCATTGGTTTATGGTGTTTCTGCCACTGGCAGAAATTCATGGACATTCGGGCTTCGCCCTACCCAGCCGGGCACAAATTCCTTGATAGGCATTGCCGATAACACGGGAAACGAAGGGTTTTGCCTTAAAAATCGGTGCAAAAATTTCGATACTGCCCGGCGGGGGCATGCCCCCGCCCTACAACCGTCTATCGAAAACGGCCCCCCAAATTGGAATTTACATTTCCCGCAAAAAATCCCGGCCTCCTTTTGGAAGCCGGGAAAATGCTTTATATGGGATATATGGGACTTTTTACTTCTTGCCGAACAGGCCACCCAGTGCGCCGCCCAGCTTGTCCAGACTGATCTTGGCCTTGATGCCGTCTACGATCTTTTCTACCTGATCGTTGGGAAGATCCACGCCCAGCAGGCCCTCTACAGTGGCAATGGGGTCTTTCTGGAACTTTGCCATAAGGTTCTTGTCGCCCTTGATTTTCTCTACCAATTCTTCGATTTTGCCCTTAATATCCATGTCGTTTCCTCCTTGTTTTTTAGCGGGATGCTGTGATCATACTGTAGCGGCACAGAAAAGTCAAGCCGGGCCTTGGCCTATGGCTGCTTGTACCAGGGGTTATAAAGATCCGTGCCTGCCAGTGCAGCTTCCTCTGCCTCGGCATAGGAGCTGTAGAACAGGCTGCTGTAGTCCCTGCCCGCGCTCCAAAGCTCTATGACATCGCAGATATAGTGGCTTGCACTCCATGCACCGTCGGCTGACATATGAAGCTCATCGTAATAATGGGTTTTGTCGGGAAACAGGTTGGTTTTCCCCTTAAACAGATTCATGTCAAAAAGGGGAACATCCCACCGGGCGCAGTAGTCCTGCATATAGGTATAGAAATCGTCCAAGCCCTGAAAGCGTAAAGTGGTGCTTTGACTCACCGGGGTGACCACCACAACCACCTTGATTCCTCGCTCCCGGCACAGTTCGATCATTTTGTCCATGTACCGGACACATTCCGGGTCTAGAGCTTCAAATACCTTCTGGCTGTGGTATTCCTCCGGGGGAACGACCGGGCATGGGGCAGTTACCGCACCCAGATAGCCCCGGTTTTCGTATTTTTCCTCATCACCGGTGAGAGAGCCACCGTGGAGCAGGCGGTAGTAGGTGTCCTTGCTGCGGTTCAGCGTATCATAATAGACCCGCCAATACTCATCTAACCGGATATGCCGGAAGAAGTAGGAGGCACGCTCAAAAATGTTAGTGTACCGCCCCAACTGGTAGATATCTCCCTCCGGGCCTTCCTCTGCCCGGTTGCGGGTGAGGCTGTTGTAGGAGGCATCCAGAATCACAAAATCCACAGGGTTTCTGTCCAGTTCTTTTTTCAGAAGCTCATAGCGGCCTGCCATAGTCATGAGAGAAGTGGACAGGTTGTAGCTGGTAGTGCCCAACCGCTCATCCAGAACCTTGGGCTTGATGGCACGGAAGGCGTGGGAAGAACCGCAGACCAGGGTGTCCAGTTTTCCGGCGTAGGCATCCCGGACGGCTGCGTCCTGATAGTGAAAAGTCTCACTTTGAAAATATGGCTCCGTAATGGCAACGGTAAGAAACAGGATACAACCCAGAAAGGCCAGAGCCTTGAGAAGCGTTCTTCTAAAATTGCGCATATAAGAACCCTCCTGTTTCTGTAGATGCGGGGATGCCGAACCAGGCGATCAGGAAAAACAGTGCCACAAAAATGGCCAGCCGTACAAGCTTGGGTAACTTACAAAGCCGCACCCGCACAGAGCCTTTTCTTTGCAGCAGACTTACGACAAAGAGCAGGAGAGCGCCGCCGCCGACGATCAAAAGCTGCTCCCAGTTGGCAATGGGGTAGAGGCTAAGACCGTTTACTCCATCCAAATTCCAGTTCATAAAGCAGTGCTTCCAGTAGCCCACACCATTGGCAAAGCCCCCCACTTCGGGAAAGACCTTGATCATGGTGACTACAAAGAAGGTGCGCAAGGTAGCAAAGGCCCGCCAGGAGAAGCTGCGCTCCTTCACATGAAGCTTCTTCTTGGCTTTTTCATACACCGGCTCTAACCAAAGAGAAACGATGATAAACAGGCCGTTGATGCCGCCCCAGACGATGTAGCCCCAGTTTGCTCCGTGCCAAAGGCCCGTGGTGAACCACACCACAACCAGGGCGAAGGAGGCCGCCAGAGTTTTGCCGAAGGTTGCGCCGAAGACCTTGGTGCCCCCCTTGCTGAGCTTCTTACTAAAGGAAGAAACGGCAATGGGGTAGTAGAGATAGGTCTTAAACCAAGTGCCAAGGGTGATGTGCCAGCGCCGCCAGTATTCTGCCACGGATTTGGAAAAATAGGGTCGCTGGAAGTTTTCTGCCAGGCGGATGCCCAGCATCTCGCACAGGCCGCAGACAATATCCATATAGCCGGAGAAGTCGGCATAAATTTGCAGGCTGTATAAAAACGCGCCCAGAAGCACCGTGTTGCCGGGAAGCTCTGCATAGGAGGCGAACAGCTCCGACACCATAGGCGCGGCTGTGTTGGCAATGACCATCTTCTTAAAATAGCCCCAGAGCATTCTCTGGAAGCCCAGGGTCATATTGCGCTCAGAGAAGGGATGCTCCTGAAA
>JAZQXK010000038.1:0-19642 GCA_045632785.1 Faecousia sp. | reverse complement strand
AGGAAACTAGGAATATGGAGGTGCTGCAATTGGGCATAGTGATTTCGGTGCTGTCCGGCAAGGGTGGCACAGGCAAAACAACAGTTTGTGCCGGATTGGCTGTGGCACTGGCAGTCCTGGAAAAGTCCGTTCTGTGCGTGGATATGGACATGGGACTTCGCAATTTGGATATTGCTTTGGGAATGCCGGAAGAGCCGGTGCTTCCCTTTACAGAGGTTTCTCAGGGCACTGCGCTTTTGATGGATGCGACTTCCCACCCCAGAATCCCCGGTCTGCGGCTGCTGACCGCCCCCATGAGCCATGGGGAGATGGATTTGGCAGCCTTCCAGAATATGCTTCTGGCTGCCAGAGAGCAGTTTGACTATGTGCTTCTGGACGCCCCTGCGGGGGTGGGAGATGGATTCCGCATGGCGGCAGAGATCTCCAGTATGCAGCTTCTGGTCACCGGGCCTGACCCCGCTGCCGTCCGTGACGGCATCAGAGTGGGTGAGCTTTTGGAGCTCATGGGCAAGGAAAATGTGCGTCTGATTGTCAACCGGGTAGACCCCAAGCTCTATGCCCTTCTGGGGATCACCATAGACGATATTATGGATACGGTGGGCTATGGTCTTCTGGGCTTAGTGCCGGAAGATATCAATGTTCTGCTGGCGGCTGTGGAAGAGCTTGCCCTGCGGGAATATACCAGGAAAGGTGCTGCTGCGGCGTTTACCCGCATTGCAAAGCGGCTGATGGGGCAGAAGGTTCCCTTGAAAAACCTGAATAAGCTGAAATAATTGGGGTAGCAAACAGGAGATGGAGTGATTAAAGTATATGAATATTGCGTTTTTGGCACACGATAAGAAAAAGGAACTGATGGTTCAGTTTTGCACCGCATATAAAAGCATTTTGTCCAAGCATGATCTGTACGCCACTGCCACCACTGGCCGGCTCATTGCCGATGCTACCGGGCTTCCCATTACCTTGCTCCTGTCCCACAAGCAGGGCGGTCATCAGCAGGTAAACGCCCGTATTGCCTACAACGAGATCGATCTGGTCCTGCTTTTTACCAACCCCGATGCCATCGATCCCTGGGACGGTCAGCAAATGCTGGAGACCATCCGTTTCTGTGACAAGCACAATGTTCCCGTGGCTACCAACCTGGCCAGTGCGGAAATGCTGGTCATGGGTCTGCAGAGAGGCGATCTGGACTGGCGTGAGGTCATTCGCCCCAAGTCCACCCTGCGTTAATTCTCAAAACAAAGAAAAACCAAGGGTTGCCGCCGGGACAGCTTCCGGCGGCAACTATATCCTAGAAAGGAACGATATACTATGGAAAGAATCAAGCCCCGGACTCTGTCCGGTTTTATGGAGCTGCGTCCCGCCCCTCAGATGCAGCTGGAGCGGATGATGGAAACCCTAAGAAAGACCTACGCCCTCTATGGCTTCACTCCTTTGGACACCCCCGCCATTGAATCCGCAGAGGTGCTTCTTGCCAAGGGCGGCGGCGAAACGGAAAAGCAGATTTACCGCTTCAACAAGGGTGATGCAGACTTGGCACTCCGCTTCGACCTGACGGTTCCCCTTGCCAAGTATGTGGCCCTCCATGCAAACGAGTTGTCCTTCCCCTTCCGTCGCTACCAGATCGGCAAGGTCTACCGGGGCGAGCGCGCCCAGAGAGGCCGCTTCCGGGAGTTCTATCAGGCAGACATCGACATCATCGGTGACGGCAAGCTGGACATTCTCAATGAGGCAGAGATCCCCTCTATTATTTACCGCACCTTTAAGGCCTTCGGCCTGAGCCGCTTCCAGATTCGGGTGAACAACCGGAAGGTCCTCACCGGCTTCTACGATATGCTGGGCCTGAGTGAAAAGTCTGGGGACATTATGCGGACAGTGGACAAGCTGGACAAGATCGGCCCGGAGAAGGTCGGTGTCATTCTCATGGATGACTGCGGCCTGACAGAGCAGGAGAAGGACGAAATTTTGAAGTTCATCGCCATTTCCGGCAGCAACAAGGAAGTCCTGGCTGCTCTGGAAGGCTATCTGGGAAGAAATGAGCTGTTTGACAAGGGCGTTGAGGAGCTGAAGGCAGTCACCGGGTATCTTGCCCAGTTCGGCGTTCCCCAGGAGAACTTTGCTGTTGACCTGACCATTGCCCGTGGCCTGGACTACTACACCGGCACAGTTTATGAGACCACCCTTCTGGATCATCCGGAGATCGGCTCTGTCTGCTCCGGCGGCAGATACGATAATCTGGCAGAGTATTATACCGAGCGGCAGCTCCCCGGTGTGGGCATTTCCATCGGCCTGACCCGGCTGTTCTATGTTTTAGGCGAGCAGAACCTCCTGAACCCCGCTCTGCCCACTGCTCCCGCTGATGCTCTGGTGCTGCCCATGACCCAGGAGCCCGGTGCTGCCATTGCTGTGGCTACCACCTTGCGGGAAGCCGGCATCCGCACCCAGATCTATATGGAGCAAAAGAAGTTTAAGCAGAAGATGAGCTATGCTGATAAGCTGGGTATTCCCTATGCCGTGCTTCTGGGCGAGGACGAGATCAATGCAGGTCTTTGCTCCGTGAAGGATCTGACCACCGGCCAGCAGGTGACCGTCGCCCCGGAGGAGGCTGCAAGAATCATTCTGCAGGGCATGGAAGAACGGAACAAGGGCGCAATTATTCTGGAATAATACGCACATATAGGGAGGGGATCGCCATGTCCATTGATGTTGTAATCAAGCAAAAGCTGTTTAGCAGGAAGCCTATGCCGCTCGAGGTGATCCTTGGGGACAATTTGAGTTTTGGTAATTTTGTTAATGATCAGTTGAATATCGAGGAGCTTGGGGACAAGGAGTTTGTAGCGTATAACCCTGAATGTATCGGTCGTGGATTTAGTGTTGTATGGAATCCGGGTGAAAAGAAGAAAGTTGTTTTGCGGCTGCTCCATCCCTCTACGCCCCAGGAACTGCGTGATTTTTATGATGCGGTTGAGCGGATCGTTACCTACTGGGGAGGCAAGTTGGAGGTTGATGGGAATCGCATAAGCCTGTCTGAGTTTATGTCGGGTTTCCATGGCATGGTGGAGTTTAATGAAAAGCTCATTAAACAGTTTTCTCAGGAGATTCTTGACGGAGAACATGAAACTCTTACTTTCTATTCCGCAATGTGGCCTCTTGTGATTGGCAAGGATGAGGCGGCTATGTTTGTGCGGGACTCTGCACAGTACGCCTTGTGGCTACACAGTAAGCAGACTGTAGATGCCTACTATGCAACCCCTGAGTTTTACTGCGATGAAAAGGGTATCTTTGCCAGATTCACATTTATGAATGGAGTTCCCGCAGCCTTTCCTCATAAGCCAACCGTTCCTTTTGGGGCAATGGATCCAACGACGGGCAGGGCTTTGGAGTGTGACCGTTGGCAGATTTGGCTTGGAATAGACGGCGAGGAAAGACCTCTCGGAGAAATAGATTATTTCCAATTCCTGCGGTTACTTCCGGATAGCAAAAAGACCAGATATGACGGTGCCCGTTTTTTGCTCCCGGAGATGTCAGAGCGGGAAATTCGAGAGCTGATGGATCAGGCTCTTGCCGGGAATTAGAGATTGTCTGGTCATAATGCTGTGGCTTGTCTACTGGGCATGGAAGAACGGAACAAGGGCGCAATTATCCTGGAATAATGACAAGTATAAGAGGAACTCTCCTGAAAAGAAGGAGAGTTCTTTTTTGGCAGAAGTATGGGCTTTGTTGTTTGCCATAAAAGTCTTGCGTGTTCCGGGTTTTTGTGCTATACTGGCCCTGTTTCGGCAAATAGTCTGGAATAAATCACTACCTATAAGGAGATTTCAAAATGAAGAAACTTAGCGTTTTGCTTGTTTTTTGTATGCTTTTTGGTCTGATGGCAGCTTGCGGCGCTGACCCTGTTCCCACGGAAGCCCCTACGGAAGCCCCTACTGTGGCTCCCACGGAAGCACCCACCGAGGCTCCCACAGAAGCCCCGACGGAAGCCCCCGAAGTAGTAGCCTGGCGCTTTGAAGCTCCCCAGGGCTTTGGCGCTACCATGGAATCCGACGCCTTCACCCTGTTTATGAGTAAGGATATGCTCTCCGGTGACGGTTCTTCTATCAATGTGGTGGTTACGGAAGCAGACGAGGACTTTTTAAGCTACACCCCCCAGGACCTTGAGGCAACCCTGAGCGGTATTGGAGATGCTGGCAGCTTTGTGATGCATGAGATGAAGGTTGTGCAGATCGATGGCTATGACACTCTCTATGCCGAATATGCCATGAGCGTTTCCGGTGTTCCCATCCACTATTACTGCTGGTACATTTCCGCTTCCAAGGCCTATATGTTTACCTTCAGCGATGCCACCGAGGATGGCAGACACGCAGATGCCTTCCGAGCCTCCGCTGAGACCATCCGGCTCTACACCGAGGGCGAGACCGTTCCTGAGACCAACTATCCCAAGCTCAACGCAGAGGCGCTCGAGGGATTAACTACTTACGACCTGGGCTGCGGTATTTCTGTTTCTGCCAATGCGGGAATGGTGCAGCAGCAGATTGAAGGCTTTGATGCTGTGCTTCTGGATAATCGGTGCGGCATTCTGGTAATCGAGGAATCCAAGTCCCTTCTGGGGCTTACCGACTGGTCGTTGAACACCTACATGGAGTCCGTAGTGCAGGGTAACGGCCTTTCCGGCTACGACACCAATGAAAACGGAAATTTGTACACCACCTTTACTGCCCAGGGCAGCGACGGCGTAACCTATTTCTACTACCTCACTGTGGCAGAGACGGACGGCTCTTTCTACATCCTGCAGTTCTATTGCGCTGAAGCAGATGCAGCAGATATGGAGGAAGCCTTCGCTCTGTGGGCCTCCACTGTTACTGAAAGCAAGTAAAAAACAAATCACAATAGCCTGCTGCCCCATTTTCGGAGTGGCAGGCTTTTTCTATCAAAAGGGCGGGTACTCCAAAAGGAGCATCCGCCCTGTGCATTTTATTAGATCTATAGGTTTACATAGTCCAGAGGGATCTCAAGACAGTAAACATCCAAACCGTCCAAAAGCTGAATATACAGGCAATCCGTGTCGTAGAGTCCCATATGATGGAGTGTCATGGTGCCGTAATTTTCAGGCAGAGCTACCGTTTCCAGCGCATTGTCCTCCACCGTGCAGGCGCTTTCCCAACCGGGCTTCAGCAGACTCCGCCAGTCTGCTTCCTCGCCGGTTTCCAAATCGAACAGCAACATAGCAGCCTGATTGTAATAATGGAAGACTTCGGTGGTGGGTTCAAAGGCATAGGGGCAGTTTCCGTTAAACAGCACATACCGATGGCCAAAACCGTAAACATTCCAGTCCATCCAGTAGATATCCGGGTCTGTAACTGTGGGCACATTTACCTTGAAGAAATCCCGGATCACATCCTCCCGGTAGTAGGTAGTAATGTAATTTCGCACCTGATCGTTAATCTTCTTGCCCATAGGATAGGCATCTTCATCCAAATAGCCCCAGCTCAGGAACTCGTCATTGAGGTATTCGTAGTTCACCCGCAGAGGATCGGTCCGCAGTGCTTGGCGGCATTCCAGCTTGGGCTCTGCAAAGCAGGCGGAGAAATCCCGGGCTATGCCGGATACCAGAACCTCTTGTCCCATTTCGTTCAGATCGAAGCGGACACCGTAGGCAAAGTAGGGGTTCATGGCATCGAAATAAATGGCATCGTGGGTCATGTGCCAGCCGGTAGTGGGCAGGGCGGCAAAGTCATTTACCATGTCGTAGTAATAAAGCTCAAAGCCTCTTACAGGATCCTGCACCTTCCAGCGAAGGAAGTCGTTCAGCACCTGGTCAATATCCGTGCCTTCTGCAAACAAATCCTCCATGCTCAGCCGTTTTCCGGTGAAAATATCCCAGGTGGCGGTTTCTGTGCGGGTGTAGCGGCATGCTCCGTCACCTACCGCATACTGATACCCCGTGCTGATGGCAACAGACAGATAGCCGTTGTCGCAGGTGATTTGGATGGCAACACCCAGATCAGTCTGGGAGTCCCATGCCCAATACTCTGCACTATAGGGTCCAAATTCCTGACCGCTGTTGAGGCGGTCTACCAGCCCTGCGGCCTTTTGGGCCTCTGTTCTTGCCCAGGTGTTCATTTGCAGGTCGATAAAGTCGTTAATCTCCTGCATTAAGGCTTCGTTGGCAAGACCGGAAACGCGATAGGTCTGGCTTCCGTCATCCAGGGTGACCACATCGGCAAGAAGAATATCCCGCTCGGTGTCGCCCCATTCTGTAGGGACGATGGTATAGGTGGTATAGCCGATGCTGTCATAGCCCTGGGCAGCAGGGCCGGAGCCTACGCCCTGATACTTACTCAAGGTCATTTCCTTATAGTCAAAGCCCAGGTTTTCCATGGTCACATAGCCAGCTTTTGCCAGGGCGAGCTGACCGGGATAGGAGAGGATCCAGTCCACCAACTGACGGACATAGCTGTCTTCCGGCTCGTCGGCATGGAATACGGCAAAGTTTTCGCCCAGAAGGGGATATTCCCCGGAAGCCATGGTAGCCTTGCTGGGGGCAACGCCGTCTACGGCGATGAACTTAATTTCGTTGCCGTTGCCGTACATATCCGCGGCGTAGGCATAGACAGAGTAGCCAATGGCACCTCTGGCGTTTTCGTTAATGGCGACTACATCCATAAGCCCTTCCATGGAGGCAGGACGCCTTTCCAGAGGAGCATCCATGAGGGGGGTGTCGCCCATAAAGACCTTCATGTAGTTCTGGCTGCCGGAGTCGTTATTCCGCTGATAGGGAATGATCTCCTCGTCCAAGCCACCAACCTGGGACCAGTTGGTAATCTTGCCGGAGTAAATGTCCCGAATTTGCTGCTGGCTCAGCTCATTTACAGGGTTTTCCGCATTGACTACGAAGATAAAGCCTTCCTTGGCAATGGGAACGGCTTCCAGAGTAACATTTTCATCTTTGGCACGATCCCACTGCTCCTGAGACAGGGGGCAGGAGAAGATCATGTCCACCTGGCCGCTCAGCAGATTCCAGAAAGAGCCCCAAGTGGAGCTGTGAACGACCTCCAAAGTGGCATCTTCTATGGTTTTCCCAAACAAAGCTGCCCGGATGCCCGCCTCCATGGGAATGAGGGAGGTAGAGCCGTCCATAAGGGGAAGATTTTCCCGCAGCTCGTCTAAAGCGGGGTCGGTGGGAAGGACCTCCTCAGGAGGCTCCTGTGTGGGTTCTTCTGTAGGGACTCCCGTAGGTTCCGTGTCCTGGGAGATAGGGTTGGGAGCTTCTGTTGCCGGGGGCGGTGTCTCCGGATTGGGCGTTGGTGTGCATCCGGAAAGCAGCAGAGCCAGAGCCAGAAGCAGACACAAAAGCTGTTTCATGCGGGATACCTCCTTGTTGCTATTACCAACATGATAGTACCATAACCAGAAAAAGAAATCAATGATTTATTAGTGTTTTATGGGAATAGCAGAGAATCCGTCTTGCAAAAAATAGAATATCTTATTTAAGGTACCTATTATCATAGACATATTTTGCATGATTATGATGTATTCGAATTGCATGGAAGGTGGTGAGCCCATGCAATTTGATGCTGCCCTTGTGAGAAATTTCAGAATGTTTTCATGGAAGAATTATGTAGGCGAAATGGGAAAGCCTTTGGTTTGGCGGCGTGCAGTACCGCCTTTGCTATGGGGCTGGTTCTGCCGTCTGGCACCCCTTCTGGGCGCATGGAGAGATTGCGTGCGAAGGCATATGCAGCAGGGCTCTGAAATACTTCCACCGCAGATGCAGCCAGGCTTCAAAGGCCTCACAGTATTCATCGTCAGCGCAGCAGATCCGGGCAGGACACTTGGCGCAAGGGCCCTTTTCCAGAAAATCATGGAGAAGCATGGGACTGTCATAGCGAAAGTGCCGGCCATCGTCCTTTTTTCTCGGGATTCTCCACTGCTCCGGCCAACGGCGGTATCGATTCCAGCAGCGGTTGAGCCACAGGCGGTAGTCTTTGCACTGGGTATAGTTGCAAGGACGGCTGCAGTCCTCACAGGGGCTTTTATGTGCTTCTGTCATAAGGTGTCCTCCCTCCTTCTGCTCTGTGTACCCGAAAAATTCTGCTTCCGGTGGGGTCTTCTTCCTCTGCTGCCCAGCTCACCTGAATATTCCCCAAATGGCCTCTTTGGGCATCCCCCAAAAAGGATTTGATGATGGCTTCCCGACGGCCCAACACATCCTGGCAGGCTTTGAGCTGTTCCTGCCAGGAAAGATAATCGTGAATCTGCAGGGAAATGGGGCTTAGATCTACGCAGCGGCTACCCTTTCCGGGATAGAGCGTGTCTAAGGTCTCTTTGGTGGAGCGGGAGCTGTCGGGCAGGGGAGGGCAGTCCTCTGTGACCCGCTTCCAGAATTGCCGCTCCCCTTGGGCCAGACAGGAAACTTCCGCATCGTCGGCAGTGAACTCAAAGATTCTCAGCTCTTTTTGCAGTACCAGCACAGCCAGATACCATTTCTTCCGCCCGGTTACCATCATGCGGTGCAGGCACGGATAATAAAAGGCTTTGGGGTACATCTTCCCTCGAAAGCTGCTGAGGCTGAGATGGGAAACGCAGTGGCAGCTCAGTCCTGCGTCCTCCCCCAGAACGATGTAATGCAGCTCGGCCCAGGCGAAGGGGTACAGGGGATTGTGCAAGGCTGCATCCACCCGACGCACCGCCTTTCCGGTGGCCTGAGAGAAGCGCTTTGCCACATAGCCCCGGTTTTCCCGGTCAAAGCGGGCTGTTTCGCTTTCCTGGGCGCAGGGGAGCTTTCCCGACTTCTCCGCCCACAGCGTAAAGCTGCTTTTGAAGGGGTCCAGACCAAAAATGGCGGAACATTCCCCGGATTCGATGCCCCGGCGGCGAAAGTCTGCGGCTTTTTCCGCAGACAGGCCATACAAGGGGGTTCGCTCAAGGCTTCTTTTCATGGATTTTCCTCCTCCTCATATTTTTGGGCAAGCTGGCGGTAGAGGGCGCACTGGGTATATGGGCCCATGCAAAGCTTTTGCATATGCTCCATCCGACGGCGAAGACCGGTAAAGCTTAATGTGGTAGTGCTGCCGTCCCAAAGTCCTTCGCAGCGCACGTTCTTCTGATCATTGAATAAGTAAAAGGGGCATTGCACGTGTACGGAATCCCAACTGGTTGCCATAAAGCGATCATCCTTTCTTCTGTGCGGTTATTTGCACTGTTTCTATGGTATACTTCGGTTACCCTTCTCCAAAAATCTCCTGTTTCACAAATTGGGCGTTGATTTTAGTAATCACTTGTGCTAAAATAGAAGGGAAAGATACGGGGAAAGGTTACTGAAGTAACTTATGTGGCCTTATTATAAGATTACTTTGGTAGCTTGTCAAGCCCTAAAACATATACTTTCGTAATCTCCCGTGAAATGAAGGAACAGGAGGGGAATTTATGTTCTTTGAAATTTTTTCCGGGCTGTGCAAGGAAGCCGGGGTCAGTGTATACCGGGTGTGTACGGAGGTGGGGTTAAACCGCTCTGCCGTTGCCAAGTGGAAATCCGGTGCCACCCCCAACGGCACCACGGCCGCCAAGCTGGCAAATTATTTCGGGGTATCTGTAGGCTATCTTCTGGGCGCAGAGGAGCAGAAGCCCCAGGGAAAAGTCAGCGATGAGGACATTAAATTCGCCCTTTTTGGGGGAGAAGGGGAGATTACCGACGAAATGTTCCAAGAGGTTATGAGTTTTGCCGCTTTCGTGAAAAAGCGGGAACAGGAAAAGAAGGGATAGCCTATGACAGATACCCTGGGGCTGTATGCCCTGGCAGAATCCGCAGGGATTCCCATTATTCATTATCCCCTGCCGGAAACCGGGTCGCTTTCCATCCAGACGGAGGACATGGCCTGCTTCATCGGCATCGATGAGGGCATTTTGCCCTGTGAGGGGGATAAAAAGGTGCATCTGGCTCATGAGTTGGGTCACTGCATCACAGGCAGCTTTTACAATCGCTATGCCTCCCGGGACTTGCGGAGCAAAAAAGAACTCCAGGCAGATAAATGGGCAGTGGAGGCCCTGATCTCCCCGGAGGAACTGGATAACGCTGTGGCTATGGGCTGCACAGACCTGTGGAGTCTGGCAGAACATTTTGGCGTCACGGAGGATTTCATGCGCAAGGTGGTCTGCTGGTATACCCACGGCAATTTGGCAGCGGAATTGTATTTTTAATGTGGCAGTAGGCAGCTGGCCTGTAAACTTTGGTTTATCTTACTAAGGTTGCTGGGCACCAAAGGCTCATGCTGCTTCACTTGCCGCAGGCAAACTTCACTACTCGAAGGGAGGCTTTCCCATGAACATTCCCTCTTATGCTCTGGAACTCATAGACCTCCTGGAATCCTGTGGCTTTGAAGCCTGGGTGGTAGGGGGCTGCGTACGGGACAGCCTTTTGGGCCTTGAACCCAACGACTGGGACCTTTGCACCAATGCCTCCCCGGAGGAAATGAAAACCTTATTTTCCACCTTCCAACTGGTACTCAGCGGAGAAAAGCACGGTACAGTAGGGGCGGTAAACCGGGGAAAGCTATTGGAGATCACCACCTTCCGCTCCGAAGGTGGCTATGCAGACAGCCGCCACCCCCAATGGGTGCGTTTTGAAAAGACTGTGGAAGAAGACCTTGCCCGGCGGGACTTTACCGTCAATGCCATGGCCTACAGTCCCGCCCGTGGGTTGGCTGACCCCTGGGGTGGGGAAAAGGACTTAAAAGCGGGAATCCTCCGGGCTGTGGGAGATCCGGTGCAGCGCTTTCAGGAGGACGGCCTGCGAATCCTGCGGGGTGTTCGCTTTGCGGCCCGGTTCGGTCTTCGGGTGCAGGAAGAAACCTTGCGGGCTATGATTCAGCTTGCTCCCACCCTTTCTTTGCAGGCCAGAGAACGGGTCTTTACAGAGCTGTGCGGCTTCCTGCCCCATGCAAAGGCGGCAGATCTATTGACATTTGCCCCGATTTTGACAGCAGCCATCCCGGAGCTTGCCCCTATGATGGGGTTCCTGCAGAATAACCCCCACCATGCCTGGGATGTGTATACCCATACCGCCCATGTGGTAGAGGCAGTCCCTAAAAAGCTGAGCATCCGCTGGGCAGCCCTTTTGCACGATGTGGCAAAGCCCCATACCTACCGGGTAGACGAGCTGGGCATCGGCCACTTTAACGGCCACGCCAAGGTAGGCGCAGACATGGCAGACGGAATTTTGGAAGGCTTGAGAAGTCCCAAGGCATTGCGGCAGGAGGTCTGTACCCTCATTGCCAACCACGGACTGACCCGGGATTTGGGTCACCTGGATACGGACAAGCCCATTCGCAGACTTCTCAGGAAACTGGGACAGCCCCTTCTGCGTGACCTTATGGCACTGGACAGGGCAGACATGGGAAGCAAGGGTACACCTCCGGAGTGGGGGGATCTTGACCGCTTTCAGCGCCGTCTGGATACGATCCTGGAAGAAGCGCCCTGCCTGAAGCTGTCCGATTTGGCCATTGGGGGTTGTGACCTTATGGATTTGGGGATTCCCAGAGGGCAGAGGATCGGGCTGATCCTTCATGTTCTTTTGGATGAAGTCACTGACGGCGCACTGGAAAACAGCCGCCCTGCCCTTCTGCAAAGGGTGGAAGAACTGAAAAACGAATATTAAATGCAAGGCGCCGCCGATTCCCCAAAAGGATCGGCGGCGCTCTTTGAAATAATGAATAATGAATCATTATGGTGTCCCTTCGGGACGAATTTGAAGCAGGAATTGTAGGGGATGGGTTTCTGTCCCGAAAGGAAGGTAAATTCCTGTTTATGGACGCATTTTGCAACGCGCCCACACCAACAACTGCTAAGACAAACCAAAATTTACAGAACAGTTCGCACCCTGTGAGTGCAAAAAAGACGGCACCCGAGAGGGCACCGTCTTCTGCGTATATCTTGCACTTATTTGATGGCTTCCAGATAATCCCGTCTTCCGGTTTCGTAGAGGTTGTTGCCCTGGCTGTCAATAATGACTACAGCGGGGAAATCCTCTATTTCCAGACGGCGAATGGCCTCGGCACCCAAGTCCTCATAGGCAATAACCTCAGCCTTTTTGATGCACTTGCTGAGAAGGGCGCCGCAGCCGCCAATGGCACCGAAGTACACAGCACCGTATTCACCCATGGCAGCGACTACTTCCGGGCCACGCTTGCCCTTGCCGATCATGCCGGTAAGTCCCTGGGCAATGAGGGTGGGGCTGTAGGCATCCATGCGGTAGGAGGTGGTGGGGCCGGCAGAGCCGATGGCCTGACCTTCCTTGGCAGGGGTGGGGCCTACAAAGTAGATAATGGCATCCTTTAAGTCCAGAGGTAGCTCCTTACCCTGGGCAACCAGCTCGCAAAGCCGCTTGTGGGCTGCATCTCTGGCAGTGTAGATCACGCCGGAAATCAGGCAGCTATCCCCGGCCTTTAAGCTCCGGGCAGCTTCCCGGCTCAGGGGGGCAGTAATAGAAATGGCCATATTAAAGCACCTCCGTTTTATGTCTGGTCACATGGCAGTTGATGTTCACTGCCACAGGAAGTCCCGCAATGTGGGTGGGGAGCTTTTCGATGTTCACAGCCAGAGCCGTGGTCTTGCCGCCGAAGCCCTGAGGGCCGATACCCAAGGCGTTGATCTCCTCCAAAAGCTCCTGCTCCAGCTTTGCGTAGAAGGGGTCAGGATGCCGCTCCTCTACGGAACGCATAAGGGCCTTCTTTGCCAGGAAAGCCGCCTTGTCAAAGGTGCCACCGATGCCCACGCCTACCACAATAGGAGGACAGGGGTTGGGGCCCGCTTCTTCCACGACCTTCTTTACAAAATCCTTCACACCCTGCAAACCGTCAGAGGGGCGCAGCATTTTGATCTGGCTCATGTTCTCACTGCCGAAGCCCTTGGGGGCAACGGTGATCTCAAACACATCTCCGGGCACCAGCTCATAATAGATCATGGCAGGGGTGTTGTCCCCGGTGTTCACCCGGTTCAGGGGGTCACCTACAACAGACTTGCGGAGATACCCTTCCGCGTAGCCCCGGCGCACACCCTCGTTGACGGCTTCTTCCAGATTGCAGTCCACATGGACTTCCTGACCGATCTTCAAGAATACGCAGGCAACGCCGGTATCCTGGCAAATGGGCTGGAACTTCTCCCGGGCGATGGCATAGTTTTCCATGATCCGTTCCAGAATCTCTCTGGCCTGACCCCAGGGCTCGTCCTTGTGGCAGGCTTCAATACGGGCCTTTACATCGACCGGGAGATAGCAGTTGGCTTCGATACACAGCCGACAGACAGTATCCGTAATCTGCCGGGCAGAAATTTCTCTCATATTGACCGCTCCTTACAATATAGTATCCAAAACTTTGGGCACGGCATTGTAGGGGCCGGATACATCCGGCCCGTGCCGCACTGTAAATTTGCAGGAATTTGCCCTAAATGATGCTGTTTCTTGGGATTTATCTGCCGGGGCAGATATATCCGCCCCCTACAGCCCACTGACGGCAATTCACCAGTCACTCTTTGCAATAAATAGTATCCAGCAGTGTGCCGTCCCGGTAGATGACCTCTGCCACAGGTCTTGTGCCCTTGCTAACTGCCTTGGGCTTGCCGGTGATGCGCTCGGTCTTTTCCTTTAGGGCTTCAATGTCAATAATGGGAAGCCCTGCTGCTGTCAGGCGGTCTTTCAGCTCCTTGTTCTTGGGGTTGACCGCAATGCCGCCCTGGGTGACCAGAACATCAATGGAACTTCCCGGGGTGGAAATGCACTGCACACGATCGGTGACGATGGGCAGTCTGGCCCGGAACATGGGGGCGATGATCATAGCCAGCTTTGCGCCGGCTGCGGTGTCGCTGTGACCGCCGGAGCCGCCCATAATGTAGCCGTTGGAATCTGTATGGACATTGACATTGAACTGGGTGTCGATCTCTGTTGCGCCCAAAATGACCACATCCAAGCTGTCTACTACAGCACTCTTTGCACTGGGACTGGCGTACTGCATAGCGGAAATTTCCTGATGGCGGGGATCATTGCGGATGGACTCTACAGCCTTCAGGTCGAAGCACTGCACATCCATCAGGGACTTAAAGCACCCAGCCTGGAGCATATCTACCATGTAGCCGGTGATGCCGCCGAGGCCAAAACTGCCCTGAATACCCTCGTTCAGCATAATATCCTTCAAGAACTTGGCTGCTGCCAAAGAGGCGCCGCCTGCGCCGGTCTGGAAGGAGAAGCCGTCCTTCAAAAGTCCGGAGTGGCGAATGACCTGAGCCGCATGGGAAGCCATGATGAGGCCAACAGGGTCACGGGTGATCTTGGTGGTGCCGGAAACAATGCCCTTGGGATTGCCGATGGCATCTACAGTAATGACATAATCTACAAAGTCCTCGGAAATGGACCAGTCCTGCAGAGGATAGGGAACCAGATTGTCGGTAATGACCACGACCTTCTTGGCATACATAGCATCGGCAAAGGCATAGCCCAGAGAGCCACAGGCAGAGGGGCCGTACTTACCGGAGCAATTGCCCATGGGGTCTGCGGTGGGGGCGGCAATAAAGGCCACATCAATGGGGGTTCTGCCTAAGGCGATGTCGCTGGGGCGGCCGCCGTGGGTGCGGAACTGCACCGGTTTTGCCATGGCGCCCTGGGAAATCGCTCTGCCCAAACCGGCTGCCATATAGTCGGTCTGGATGCCGGTAACAACACCGTTTGCAATGTGCTCCAGCAAGGGGCTGTGAGCATCAAACAGGGAGCTGGCGTTCACATTCAGATCCCGGATACCTGCCCGGGCGATCTCATCCATAACCAGATTCAGCACATAGTCACCGTTTCTCAGGTGATGGTGGAAGGATACGGTCATGCCGTCTTTCAGTCCGGAAAGGGCAATGACTTCTTTTAAGGATTTGACCAGCTTACTCATTAGCCGTTCCCCCTTTCCATGCCCAGAGCTTCTGCCATAGAGATGGTCTGCTGGGCTCTTGCCACAATGGGCGCATCGATCATTTTGCCGTGGAGGGCGATGGCACCCTTACCCTGCTGCTTGGCAAGAGCAATGGCCTCCATGACCTCGTAGGCGTAGTCCACTTCTTTCTGGGTGGGGCTGAATACTCGGTTGATGACCTCCACATGGCGGGGAGAAATGGAAGCCTTGCCCGTAAAGCCCAGAGCCTTGGCAATGGCAGCATCGGTTTCGATGCCTTCATCGTCGTTGACATCGGTGAAGGGGGTGTCGTACACATCCACACCGGCAGCCCGGGCGGCAACCACCAGACGGGTTCTGGCATACTCGATCTCTCTGCCTTCCTTGGTGCGCTTGCAGCGCAGGTCAGCAGTCAAGTCCTCTGCGCCTAAGAACAGGGCACGAACACGGCTGCAGGCAGAAGCGATAGCAAAAGCATTCTCTACGCCCATGGCGGTTTCGATCAGGGGCATAAGCCCCACGGTATTTTCTTCCAGCCCCAAGTCTTTTTCCACCTGGGTGATCCATTCATTGGCAGCAAGAACATCGGCGGCAGTGCCGGTCTTGGGCAGCATAATGAGGCCCGGCTTATAGGGAAGAATTGCCTTTACATCCGCTTTCCAATAGGGGGTGTCGATGGAGTTGATCCGGACGATCATCTCGCAGCCCCGGAAATCCATATACTTCATGGTGTTGCGAACCAGGATTCTGGCAGCATCCTTTTCAGCGGGGGAAACGGCATCCTCCAGGTCGAAGATCACCGCATCAGAGCCAAGGCAATTGCCGTTAATCAGCATATTGGGGTTATTGCCCGGCAAAAACAGCATACTTCTCCGCATGGCTTATTCCCCCTTTCCCCGCAGGACGGCGGTTTCCACTCTGGCACGGATAACACATTCCAATGCGCCCCGGTCTACCACACGAACATTGGCATTTTCCACACCCAGCTCCTGCAGGACAGACTCCACGGCGCAGCGGATCTCGACCCCAAACTGGGCCATGACTACGGACTCCAGCTCCAGCTTGAGGCCCTCCGTACCCGGCTCGATCTCCACATAGGCATCGCTGGATTCCAGTGTTCCGGCGACTGCCCGGTTTTTGATTTCCATAAGTAAACGCTCCTTTCGCAGAAACGGTTTTTTGTACTTTCTTATTTTATCGCACATTGCCGGGTATTGCAATCCTTTTTTGATGCGTGAGGCAAAATTTGGGGGATGCATGAAGAACTATAAATTTTGGTTGGGCGGAGCGTGTGCAGGCACTATTGTAGGGGAGACTCATGAGCCTCCCCTACAGCGTCCTATTGTAAGCTGCCCGCTAAATTGGAAATCCCCTCTTGGGGCGGGAAAAGACAGCTCCGATTTGCTCCTGCCGACCTTGTGGCAGAAGCAGCTTTTGGGACTTTCTGCCCTTCAGCTTTTTAGTTTTCCTGAAGCCCCCGGGCCATGAACTTAGCGGTGCGGAAAAGTATTCCGGAATAGATGCCCTGCAAAATGATACTCAGGAAGCCTCCTGTTATAGCCACCCAGAACATCCCCTCCCGGGAACGGCGTGTGACCAACAGGAGAAGTATCAGGATGGTTCCTCCACAGACCCCAAGCTGGCCGCCCCAAATCTTCTGGATCCACCGGGACATTCTGGGGGATCTGCCTGCCAAAAGGGCCCTGTGGGCACGGAAACCGCTGTTTGCAGCGCAGACGAAAATCAATAGCACAACAGGGAAGCTCAGGGTAGTAAATCCATAGAAGCTCATGCCAAGAGTGAACAAGATATACGCGAAGTCCCATGTGCCTATCACCGACACAATCAGGATAACAGCCAGCAGGGCACAGCCGATCAGGTGCCAGACAAAAGGCTTTTTATATTCCGGCTCATACTGCCGCAGTTTGCCCAGAGCGACGGTATTCACAACAAACCCTACAAACTGACTGTAATAACACCAAAAATGGAAGCCTGCACCTAACCTTACAGGAAGGCGAACAGGCAGATCCACAGGCTCCGGCGGGCCGCTCAGCGCAGAGGTTATGGCAACATACGAAAAGCTGATCAGGAGGTTCAAAAGGATCACAAACTGCACCCGAAGCCAACGGGCTACTCTGCGCTCGTACCGCAGAGCCGGAAGACAGGGAATTTCCTGACCTGTGGTTTTGCGTTCCGTGGAAACATCTCTTTTCCTGTGCGGCATAGGCTCCTCGGCGCAGCGAATTTGGCTTCCAAACTGCGCCATGACCACGGACTCCGGCTCCAGCTTGAGGCCCTCCGTACCCGGCTCGATCTCTACATAGGCATCGCTGGATTCCGGTGTTCCGGCGACTGCCCGGTTCTTAATTTCCATGATAAAACGCCCCTTTCACAAAAACGGTTTGTTGTATACCTCTTTATTTTAGCTCACATTTCCGGGTATTGCAATCTTTTTTTCGAAAGGGCACAAATTGCAGGATTTTTTTGGTTTATGTGCGTATTGGATGCAACCATTTGTAGGGGAGGATGCCCACATCATACCGCAGCAAAATCCGAAAAGCAGCACCGTTTTGGGCGAATCCGGATAATTGAGGGGTCATTTGTGGAACGATGTGGGCATCGTTCCCTATGGATTCTATCGGAGTTAGTAGGCCAAACAGAAATGCATTGAATCCTCGGGGAAACCGCCCACCAGAAGGAAACAAACCGACCATACCGGTAAAATGCACAAAAATCCCATATTTTTTCCGATTCTTCTTTGCAATAAGGAAGAAATGATGTATAATGATATAAATACCCACTTTGTGACCCGATTGGGGGGGAAATTTTATGGAAGTTGAACTTTTAAGCCGCCTGAATCCCCAAAAGGCGGCTGCGTGGCGCAGCCTTCTGACCCAAACCGGCCTGACTCCCGATGAAGATCGGGATGTGGTTTGTCTGGTCTGGCAGGAGGGAGAATTGGTAGCCACCGGCTCCCGAAAGGAAAATATACTAAAGCACATTGCTGTCAGCCCCTTGCATCAGGGGGAGGATCTTACGGCAACGGTGCTTACTGCCTTGCGGCAAGATGCCTTCTCTCAGGGCTACCGCCACCTGTTTTTATACACCAAGCCCCAAAACAAATTTCTGTTTTCCTCTCTGTTTTTCTATCCCATCGCCCAGACCGGGCAGGTGCTGTTAATGGAGGATCGCAGAGGCGGCATTGAAGAATTTTTATCGGCCTTACCTGTGCCGGAAGGGGAGGGGATTCGGGGTGCAGTGGTCATGAACTGCAATCCCTTTACCAAGGGCCACCGCTACCTGATCGAAACTGCCGCAAAGGAGTGCGACCACCTCTTTGTCTTTGTCCTGTCTGAGGATAAGAGCCGGTTTTCTGCCCATGACCGCATGGAAATGGTGAAGCTTGGCACAAAGGATCTTCCCAATGTCAGCGTCCTTCCCACGGGGCCGTATCTCATTTCCACTGCCACCTTCCCCACCTATTTCCTGAAGGATCGGGACAAAGCTCCCCTGGCTCAGTGTGAGCTGGATGTGGAGATATTCCTCCGCTATTACGCCCCCCATTTTGGGATTACCCGGCGGTATGTGGGTACAGAGCCCCTTTCTCCCCTGACCAATGCCTATAATGAAGCTCTGAGATCGGCGCTTCCCCCCAGAGGCGTAGAGTTCCGGGAAATTCCCCGGCTGGAAACAGCAGGCGAGCCCATCAGTGCCAGCGGTCTGCGGAAGGCGCTGGAAGAAGAAAATTGGGACAAGGTGCGGCAGTTCGCACCGGAGAGTACGGTTGACTATCTGAAAATCTGGGCCCGTTCGGAAGGAATTTGACAGCGGGCTTTGCAGGTAAATTCCAATTTGAATTTGTAAAAATCTAATGCTGTTATTACCCTCCATAGGGCATTAATAAAATCCTCCAAAACCGTTGCGGCGCAACGGTTTTTCGCAGTTTGCTCACCCTATCCCGTTATATGATTTCACACTGTTTTACCTTGTCTACGACACCTCGTAAGGGCAAAAACAAGGGAAGGAAAATCTGATAAAACGATATAACAGAGTGTGGCAATCGGGGACTTGTGACATATGTGCGAATATAAAAATCTTGGAGGATTACACTATGGAAAAGTACATTTATAACGAGCAAAACGGTCTTTGGTATGAACTGCAGGGCGATTATTACATCCCCTGTTTGGTACTGGATGAAGAAGATAACCAACCCATTGGAATGTGGGGTAGAAGGCATCTGCGGTATACCAAGGAACATCGTCCGGTGCTGCATACCACCCTGCTTCTCAGCGGTAAGCTGAACAGCCACCTTGTAGAGATCGACAATCAAGCAACTGAAATGTTTGACCGGCTGGTGAAGCAAATGGCCGAAAAAGAAGGCATCACCGAGCAGCTAAAAGAACAGGATCAAATGGTTTGGGTGGGTGCTATGAATAACATTCGTAGTGCAGTAGAGGAAATCATACTTTCAGAAATAATCAATGTATAATCAAAACTGCGGAGCCAACAATGGCTCCGCATCGTTTTCTCCAATATACTAAACGATAATATAGGACAAATTTTAGGTAGTGTCAAGAGTTATGCGCAAATTTGATTTCGGCAACTGGCAGAAATCTATTACAACAGAGGGGTGTTTTACCACCCATTGACTACATTTTTAGCGGTCTGGGCGCAAAGTGTCAAGGGCGGCGAAGCCGTTCACTTCACCCTTGACACTTTGTGAC
>JAZQXK010000037.1:0-16545 GCA_045632785.1 Faecousia sp. | reverse complement strand
ATGTCATACTCGTAAATTTCAGACACGGAAAGTCCCGGATGGGTGCGGTCTTTTCCGTCCCGGATGGCTTTCAGAGCTTCGGTCAGGTTCTTTCCCACAAAGCCCTTGGCACCGGTAATGAGAATTTTCATAGAGTATCCCTCTCTTTATCTGGCTTTCCAGCTTTCCAGCTCCCGGCGCACATAGTCGATGGTCAGAAGCTTCCGCTTGACTTCTTCCACAGTCATCTGCACTGTGTTGTCGCTGTCAAATTCCTTCAAAGGATTGCGCTCCACATTGCCCTGACTGAAATACTTATCGTAATTGAGGCCACGCTTATCACAGGGCACACGGTAGAAATTCCCCAGATCGATGGCACCGGTGCATTCCTCGTTGGTCAGCAGGGTCTCATACATCTTTTCTCCGTGGCGGATGCCAATGACCTTAACATCCTCCTGCACTCCAAACAGCTCCTGCACAGCCTGGGCCAGAACGCCAATGGTACAGGCAGGTGCTTTCTGCACCAGAATGTCACCGCTCTGACCCTGTTCAAAAGCGAACAGCACCAATTCCACCGCTTCCTCCAGGGACATGACAAACCGGGTCATAGCAGGCTCGGTGACTGTAATGGGATTTCCTGCTTTGATCTGGTCGATCCACAGAGGGATGACACTGCCCCGGGAACAAAGCACATTGCCATAGCGGGTACAGCAGATCTTGGTGTCCTTCGTAGTGCGGCTCTTGGCAACCACCACCTTTTCCATCATGGCCTTGGAAGTGCCCATGGCATTGACAGGATAGGCGGCTTTATCCGTAGAAAGGCAGATCACAGTCTTGACACCCTCATCAATGGCAGCGGTAAGTACATTGTCCGTGCCAATGATGTTGGTGCGAACAGCCTCCATGGGGAAAAACTCACAGGAGGGAACCTGCTTCAGCGCAGCCGCATGGAAGATATAGTCCACCCCATGCATGGCGTTTTTCACGGAAGACAGGTCACGGACATCTCCAATATAGAACCGAAGCTTTTCCGCATACTGGGGATAGCGCACCTGATACTCATGGCGCATATCGTCCTGTTTCTTTTCATCCCGGGAGAACACACGAATCTCCCCGATGTCTGTGGTCAAAAAGCGGTTCAGCACCGCATTGCCGAAGCTGCCGGTACCACCGGTAATAAGAAGTGTTTTTCCTGTAAACAAAGACATACCTGTTACCTACTTTCTTTGAGAGGTTGCCGCACTCACATCCCGCAGATCTTTGAAAATCCGCTTTCCGTTCAGCATCAGCATGATAATAACATATCCGCCATAAACGATGATCAGGCTCACCATATAGGAAAGCCCAAGGCGGTGCAGCCACTGCCGAAGGGCAAGAAATGCAGGTATGGCCACTATATTTTCCATGGCAAACAGCCCCAGATATTTTACATGGAAGATACCCCGCAGGTTTGTCCCCATGATCCTGCCGCTGAGAATGAGAATCACCATGCCCACTGCCAAGGTGACCATCAGAGTGGCAATGGCTGGGCCAAGGATTCCAAAGAGCCGGAAGAAGACCACATTCAAAATGAGATTACCCACCAGAGAACCCAGAGCCAGGAACATCAAGGTCTTGGTTTTGCCCGATGCACTGAGGATCATGGTCAGATTGGTAAACCGGAGAATATCCACCAGAATATACACTACAAACACACCCAGGCCACTTAAATACTTATCGGTGTACAAAAGCTCCATAAGATCGGGGGCAGAAGCCAGAGCGGCGCAGGCCAGAATACCGGTGGAAATATAGGTGATCTCCACAAAGTATCTGTAGAGCTTTTTTGCCCCCTCCAGCTCCCCCGCTGCCAAATGGCGGGTAATGTGGGGCAAAAGCACCGTACAGAAGGACTGCATAATAATATCAAAGGGCAGCACCTTGGCGGCGTTTGTATAGACTGCCAGAGTTTCCGTGTCCGTAAAGGCTGAGATCACATATTTATCGCAATCCCGGTTGATGGTGTTGAGGATGATAAAAGCCGCCATGGGGATGGAATAGGACAAAATCGGCTTTACCAAGGCGAGATCTGCCCGGTGGATACCCACCCGACAGCCCTCCTTCCGCAGAAGAAGCAGGAAGAAGGTGATCTGACCTACATCCAAAAGGACCGTAGCCAGAAGGATCAGCCAAACCTCCTGCACCAGAAGGCAGGCAATCAGCACAGCACTAAAGCGCAAAAAGGAAATGGTAAGATTTTTGAAAGCCAGCAGTTTGGCCTTGCCCACAGCCACAAAAAGCACCTGCAGCATGGGAATCAGGTTTTGCAAAAACGGAAGCACCGCTCCGAAGATCAGGAGCTTCTTCAAATCGGGGTTATCAAAATAGCGGCTGATGGGATAGGTCAGAAGTAACACCACTACTCCTGCCACGGTGCTGACCACCGCCTGCAAAGCAAAAAGTGTTCCCATATACCGCTCCCGGTCCGGGATATTGTCCTGGCTGCAGAAGAAATAATTGACTGCGTCCACCATGCCCAGAACCGTAATGGAGGACAAGGTAGAAACCAAAAGCATGATTTGGGAGTATGTTCCGTAATCGTGAACGGAGAAAAACTGGGACAAAAGTCTTGTGACTGTGAAGCCCAAAACCGTTGTCATCAGTCGGGCGGCTGTTAAAAAGACCGCGTCAGCAGATGCTCCCCCCACCTTTTTTCCCGGCAAAGAGAGCTTCCCTTTCAAATTCATATGATCGCCTCGATTTGCTCTCTCACCTGCCGGGCCATAACCTCACGGCAGTGATTTTTCTGTGCGGTATCCTTGGCAAGATCGGCATAATGAACACGCATTTCCTCCTTGGAAACCAGCTCCCGCAGCTTTTCTTCCAGTTCTTCTTTGGAAGTCGCTACCACGGCGCAGCCCTCATCCAGAAGATACCGGGTGGAAATCAGTTCCTTGGGGGCATAGCTCAAAAGGCTGCGCCCGGCGCACAGACACTGGGCGATCTTGGTGGAAAAGGCATACTGCAGTTTGGGGATCAGGTCAGGATCGAAGCTCTCCGCATGAAGCAGGATATCCGATTCCATCTTCACCTGGCGAAGCTTCTCCTGATCCACAAAGCCATGGAAGCGGACATTGGAAATATGCTTCAGCTTTTCATCCTCGCCGCCCCGGGCGCTGCCGAATACATCAATATACAGCGTCGGATCCGCAGTTTCCAGTGCTTTTGCTACATCCAGAAGGGCATCCACCCTGCCAATGCCCAGGTTGCCGAAATAGGCAAGGCGAACCGGATTTCCCGGCTCATAGGGGGTGTTATCCAAATCGCCGCTGTTATAGGCCAGCATACTGTTTCCTGCAGCATAGGCCTTTTCATAGCACTGTTTCAAAGAAGCACAGTTGAAGATCGTAAGTGCCGCCCTTTTGTTCAGCTTGCGGTAGGTTCTTTTGATGCGGTTGTGGTGGAGCCTATCCAGCCCCTTCCGCTTTTTGGTGTCTACCAGGCGGTAGGCCTCGCAGTTATAAAGCACCAGGGGGATTTGCAGCTTCTTCCCCAAGGAAAGCACCAGCCGATCTGTGAACGCACTTTCTCCTACCATATACACAAGGGCATCCGGCTTTTCCTTTTCTGCCCAAGCCATGAGCTTTTTTCTTCCCCAGGGAGCAATGCTCCACAGAAGTTCTCTGGATATGCGCAGGGCAAAGTTCTGATTTCTTCTTTTCAGAAATCCCGGCAGCGCCCTGGTCTTATGCTGCTGCCCTGCCCCGGCGCTTTGTTCCGGCGCAGAATCACTTTCATAAGAAAACTCTCTTTGAAATTTCTTGCCCAAAAAGGACTTCATCATCTGTACATCCGTGACCCGGAAGAAGGCATGGGCCGCAGTGAAGTCCGGGGTCTGGGTACCACTGTAGAATTGGCACAGTTCCTCCGGACGGAAGGCAGACAATACTGCCTTCATGGTCATGCCATTGGCATCGTGGTCCGAAAGGCCACTGAAGGAGACCAGCATCAGTTTTGCCATATGATTATTTTCACTCTCCCCGTCTTTCCAGTCGGACAGAAGCCAGGGCAACTGCCATCAAAATATAAAATGTGGTTGCAAGAACGCCTTGCAAGGTAAAATAAACCGCCAGAAGCAACGCCGGAGCTGCGTAGCGCATGAACCGGTCTTTATTTCTCCCCGGAGCTTGATTCCGCACCCGGAAAAGCAGCATGAAGAAATAGACGGCATACAGAAACAGTCCTATGGCACCCAAATAATAGGTGATCTCAATGTACAGGTTGTGCGGGCCCAAGCGCAAATAGGGTGCATCCAATCCATAGCCGAAAAGGAGGGTGTGGCCGCTTGCCATAACAGCTTCCAGATACTTCACGAACAGCTCTGTCCGTCCGGTGCTCAGGTCTGACATGTCGGTTGCGCTCAAAATTCGCTCCCCAACCACAGCAAATACCGATCCGGCAGTTGCCGCAGCTCCTACCAGAATAATCACAAAGCCCCAGAACCGCTGTTTTCTCTGAAACAGCACCACAACAAACCAAATAGCAAGCACAACAAAAAATATAAAAAATGTTTTGCTGTAAGTCAAAATACCGCAGGTACCGAAGACCCCAATCACAAGCCAGCTCCAGACTCTTTTGATATAGCCGTAGTCACCGAGGCGGAACATGAGCAAAACGCCCAGAAGTAAGCAAACGGAGAAATAGTTTGGATCCTGGAACAAGCCCTGAAAGCGTGTAAGATGGCTGCCGAAGTACGCCGGAACCTCATGGCCCAAAATGGCCTTCAGCTGCCAAGTATGGCGCAGGAGCAGAGAATAGATGCAGGACACCAGAAGCCCCGCACAAAACGCACCGCTCATTTTAGCCGTAGACAACTTGGTCTGATTGACCAGAACGAGCTGCATCGACATAAGCCCTGAGAAGATCAGAACCACTGTAACAAACTGCCCTTTCATCCGTACAATCAGGTAAGCCAACATGACCAGCAGGCAGATCAGCCCTGCAGCCCACCACTGCCGCTGCCGGAAGCTATACCAAAGGACACCGGCGATCACATAATAGGACAAAAGGGAGTCGCCGCCCCCCATGCGAAACAGTGTGGAAAAGCTACTGAGCAACGCAATGTCTATACTAAATACCCGCACGTCATACAGGACCATGCGCAGCAGGCACAGCGCCAGAGCGGGATACACCAAGAGTCCGGAAATAAAAGGGGACAAGCACAAAAAGACCACTGCGGCGCAGATGGTGACCAGGGGATATTCACCTGGCCCCGGCTCAGGGAAGCACTTTCCGGGGCCGTAATACAGCTTAATTGCACCCATGGCCATCCTCTAACAGTTCAACAAATTCCCGCAGAGCCGCCGCATTGTCCCAGGCTGCGCTGCGCAGGTGGTTTTTCTTTTCTTCAATCCCCTCACGATCTCTAAGAACCTGCTCCAGCATTTTGTTTAAGGCGCTTTGGTCATTGTCGCATACCCAACCGCCGCCCCGCTTCAGAATCATTTCCTCGCTGGAGGTGGTACCCACGGAAAGCACCGGCACTGCCAGAGAAAGAGCTTCGTCAATAACCAGAGGGGCTGCCTCGTGATAGGATGTCAGCAAGAACAGATCGGCATTGCGGAGGAAGCGGTAGGGGTTCTCCTGCTCTCCGTGGAACACCACCCGGTCACCCAAATTCAGTTCCCGAACCAGAGCTTTCAGAGATGCTCTGGTCTTTCCGTCGCCTACAATGTGATATTCCATATCCAATCCCTGACTGACCCCGTAGGCCACAGCCTCTAAAGCCCGGTGCAGCCCCTTGGCAAGACTTAGCCGGGCAACCGTGACCACAATGGGCCTGTGGGGGGGATACTCCACAGGGGCAAGTTCTGCCAGCCTGCGCACCTGGTCAAAGCGGGTGCAGTTGTGAACCGTGCGGCACTTCCCTTCTAAATGGGGCAGCACCTTCAAAAATGCCTGACGGCAACCCTCGGAGCAGGCCGCAATGCCGTCAAAGCGGTCATAGAGCCGGTTGTTGGCGGGGGCATTGGCACCGCAGGTCTCATAGTCGCAATGAAGGAAGGCAAGCTTTCTCTTTGCCTTTACCTTTTTCAGCACATATTCGTTGACCCCACCGTAAAAGGCCCGGGGGGACTCGTTGTGCAAAAAGGAAATGGCGCAGTCATACTCCCCCGGCGCATCCTTCTGGAAAAGGAACATTCCCCTCATGGCAAAGGGGCGGCCAAGGGTTTTGGTAAGGGCTGCCCAAAAGCCCCTTGTCCAGAACTTCAGGGAGGTCTTGGGATACTGGTGCTGGCTGCTGCCCAAAAACTGGCAGGGGCCACCGGCAGCTGTCACCTTTACATCCGGGGGAAGATCTTTCAAATACGCCCCCTCCGGATGAAAGAGCATCAAAGTCACATCATACCGGCCATTGAGAGACCAAAGAAGATTGTTTAGGCTCTTTTGCACGCCGCCAATCTTCATATTACCATTTACAATGATGATTCTCTTCATAGCACCTCAGCAGCCGCTTCCTTCACGGGCAGGGTTATTTCTCCTGCCCTTTGGTGTATTGGGCATAGGATGTCATTGTCCTTGCCGCCTTTATCCCCTGCAGCATCAGCCGGTAACGGCGCAGGACGCTTACAGAGGTCTTCTTTTTGAATCTTACGGAAAGGTACACCGCCATCAGGCACTTGCTCCGGGGGAAGCCCACAGAGAGCATAGCGCCCTTATCAAAAAAATACTTTTCGTGATAGCCTGTAAACCAGGAGGATACATCCTTGCAGCAGGTTCCCAAAACATAGCTGTGGGAATAGATCTTTAAGCCTTTTTGCAGGCAGGCGCGGATCAAAAGGGAGTCCTCACCGCTGCCGTAAACGCAGCCCCCACCAAAGCCGGTATGGAACCAGATATTAGCCCGTATCAGGGAAGTTTTCCGCACAGCCAGGGCATAAGTGCCATACTTCATGGAGTTCCAAAGGTGGAGTCTGCGGGTCTTTAGATGCCGCTTTTCCGTGATTTCCCCGCCCCGGAGAATGTCCACCCCGAAGATGATCATATCCGCCTGGGGAAGCGCCCGGAAGGCTTCTTTTACCCCCTGCAGCGTTCCGTCATAATAGACCATATCGTCATCAGCAAAGAGCAGCAGCTCCGCATCCGAGGCAAGGAGGGCAATATTTCGGTTCTTACCCACGCCCCTTGTGGTGGTGGAGATCAGGTCCACCCTTCCCCAGAGGGCATCCAGGCGCTGTGCCTCATTGCGGTCTGTCTGGTTGGCAATGACTGCGTCACAGCGCAGATTCATTTTGTCTGTGAGAGAAAAATCCTTCTGCCCCATGGCAGCAACCAAAACCTGCAGTTCGCTCATAGGGGGAACCTCTCATTCCGCTCAGTCAACCAAAAATAGGCGAAGCTGGGCAATAATCGTGTTGATCTCCTCACGCATGGCACTGATGCGGCCTTTTTCCGCATCCGTCCAGTTGCTCCCGGGAGTCACAGGATAGGACTCAATGGCTACCTGGATCTTGTCCCCACACTCGGCGGCATAGATGCCCATGGCAAAACCGTTCTTGCTCTCATCCACAAAGCCGAAGGTCACAGCGAACAGGTCAACTCTTTCCCCCTGCACCTTTGTATAGAAGATCTGTCTGGAGCCCTTATCCAGCTGCAGCAGCTCCCGGTCCATATAGTCCTCCCACATTTCGGGGACGTCCAGCAGAACGGTATGTACATGGCCGGAAGCCTCTGTGGGGGCAGGCTCGGTGGGCTTGGTTTCGGTGGTGGGTTCCGTGGCAGGGGCTTCTGTGGGCTGCTGGGTAGCAGGAGTCTCCGTGGGCTCTGCGCCGTTGTTTCCGGCATCGCCCTGGGTGGGCTGGATCTGCGCACCTTCCGTGGACTGCTGATCCTGGGAAGGATTCTGCGCACCGGGCTCATCTGTAGCGATCTGATGCTGACCCCAATCGGGCTCTGTGGGCTTACCGGGCTTGTCCCCGTTTCCCAAAAGGAAGATGGCACCAACGACCACGCAAACCAGCAATACGCCGGCAATGAGATAGGGCAGGTAGCTTTCCAGGCCCTTCTTTGTTTCCTTGTTCTGTCCCATGGTAAAACCTCCTGAATTTATGGGTTATCGAATACTTCTGGTATAGACTTCAAAAACCATACCGTCACGGTAGTGGGAATATTCCTCGTAGGAACGGTCTAAGTCCACCAATAAGGCGTGTTCCTTGCAAACCCGCTCCTCCGGGGGTGGAAGCCGCATATAGTCGCCGTATACTGTAGTCAAAAGCTGGTGGCAGGCAGCCGGCACAGGGAACTGACCCCCGTGGAAATTCCCCAACCGGGTCTCTTGGAAAAATGCTCTGGGATACACATTTTTTGTGTATCCGGAAGCTGCGGCATAAAAGCTGTGTACCTTCTCGCTGTCCTTTTTTCTGCCCTTGGTGATAGCCAAAAAGGGCTTCATGGGAAGCAGCCGGCAGGCGGTCATAAACAGCTTTTTCTTTTTGCTGTCGGTTTCGTATCCTCTGGCAAATAGGCTTTTGGCAATGACCACCTTGGAAGCATAAAATTGCAGCTTCCTGCCAAACTCGCTCCCGGCGGCATTATCATAGGGGAATATATCGATGTATACACCCTGATGGGTGTGGTGGCATTTGGGATGGTACTTCTCCAGGCAAGTAGTGCCGTTAAGCCGCAGTTTGGAGAAAAACATGGGCCAGCCCGGGGAAAACTCCTTTTGCAGGAAGAACTTTTCCCGATCCAGGCAGCTTTCTGCCTCCCGGAGCAGCCGGTCATAGTCCGGCCTTGCCATTATAATATCCAGATCATCGTCCCAGGGAATAAAATCCTCATGGCGGATCGCGCCAAGCAAGGTTCCCGCAAAAAGCATATAGTTAATATTCAGCTTCCTGCACACCCGGTCAAACTCCAAAAGCAAGGTAAACAGGGCCTTCTGGTGGGCTTTGAGCCGGGTATTTTTATCATCTTGCTGCAAAGGTTTTCCCCCTTCCGGTAAGCCTCTTAGCCGCAGGGCGCACTCCTGTGCATACCCTTACAGCATATGATTCTATCATAGATCCCCCGGTATTTCAATACAACTTTCTGTTTTTCCCCCAGATAACCGCAAAAAAAGAAGCGGCCACCACACAAATAGGGTGACCGCCAAAAACATGAAAAACCGCTGGTTCTTATTCTTCCTCTTGTGAAGGAACCTCCAGCACCATATCGTGCAGCCGGGTGGCAATGCGGTTCAGGGCGCCGCAAATAACCCGCAACTCCTCCCGGTCCAGTTCCCTGCCGATCTCCTTGACCGCCAGCTTTGCCCGTTCAAACAAGTGCTCCGCAATGCGCCGGCCTTCCTCTGTGAGGCAAATTCTGGCCCGATAGATATGATCTCCGGAGCGGGCCCGGCAAACAAGGCCCTTTTCCTCCATTTCGGTCACTGCACGGGAAATGGCAGCCTTATCCTTATCGCACAGGGATGCCAGCTTTGCGGCGGTCAGGCCCTCGTCATAGTGATACAGGGCCAAGAGGTACTGGGCAAAAGAGCCACGGTAGCCATGGCGCACCATCTCTGCCCGCTCTAACCGCTGCACATGGCGGTTGATGCAGGAAATGGAAAATAAAAACTGCTCGAAGCTGCTGAACATACGATTCACTCCTAAAAATAATTTGTTGACCTATCAACCCATAATTGGATTGTATCACAAACTTGTTTGACCTGTCAACAAAAATGTTGCTTGTTGGAGGATAACCGAGGTCAGATATTCTGCGTATGGTCGTGAACAGGCGGCTGCTTGTGCTTATGGTTGTGATCGTCCTCACGAAGGCCATGGGCATGGAGGTGAGTGTGGGTATAGGTATGCAGATGCTCCCCTTCCCCATGGGTGTGGACATATACATGAGTGTGGGCATGGGTATGCTGGGCGGTAACCGTATCCTTGATCAGAAAAACTGTGGCAATGACCATAACTCCAAGGCCAATATAGAAGCGGATCCCCGGTCTCTCTCCCAGAATCACCATGCCGAAAAGCACGCCCAAGAAGGGCGCAATGGAATAGTAGGCACTGGTTTTCGCAGCACCCAGCTCCTTTTGTGCCTTAATATAAAAGTTGATGCTCAGGCCGTAAGCCACAAAGCCCAAAAGCATTACTCCCAGTGCCCACCACAGTCCGGGCAGCTCCTCCCGCAAAAGGAAGGCAACGATCAAGCTGCCCAAGCCGGAGAAGATCCCCTTCATGGTGGTAATTTGCACGGAGGATTTACTGCTGAGCATCCGGGTACAATTATTTTCCAGTCCCCAGCAGCAGGCTGCGCCCAGAACAAGCAAGGATCCCATATTGAACCGAAGCTCTCCCTGGGGCTGGAAGCTGAGGGCAATGCTGGCTGCCGTGACCATAAGGACCGCCGCCACCAAATGCCCGGAGAGTTTTTCCCGAAAGACCATAAAGGCAATGAGGGATGTAGCAACGATCTCGAAATTATTCAGCAAAGAGGCACTGGCAGCATCCCCATGCTTTAATCCCAGCATAAGAAGAATGGGTGCGGCAATATCCAGAAAGATCATGCCCAGTGTATAGGGCAGTTCTTTTTTTGTCAGCTTTTCTTCTCCGCTTCTTTCCTTGGTAAAAAGGCCGTAAACAAAGAGCCCAACTCCTGCGCCAAGGTAAAGGAAAGCAGCCATCATAGTAGGATCGACCTGCTTTAATAAAAGCTTGCTTAAAGGAATATTGATGGCATACAATGCCGCCGCCAGAATCGCCAGGATCGTGGCTGAGTGTTTCGTTTTCATTTCTATACCGCCTTTTCGTATCCCCCCGGGGGGGATATCTTTTCATATTATGACACGCCTTCTACTTTGTGTCAAGCAATTTGTGGCGGTTCGAAAAGGGCATGAAAAAACTCCTTCTGAAATAAGTCAGAAGGAGATATTTTCACGAGTCTCATCAAGCCAGCTTGTTGAGCTTCAGGGTCAGGCTGCTCTTCTTGCGGGCAGCATTGTTCTTGTGAAGAATGCCCTTCTTCACGCCCTGGTCAACAGACTTCACGGCAGCCTTGTAGGCAACCTCAGCCTGCTCGCGGTTGCCGGAAGCAACAGCGGCCTCGAACTTCTTCAGTGCAGTCTTCAGAGCGGACTTTTCAGCCTTGTTCTTCTCATAAGCAACCTTGGACAGCTCCACTCTCTTCTTGGCAGACTTAATATTGGGCACGGATCACACACCTCCTTCAATCCCAATGTTCTAAACCAGCAGATAGCCAGTCTCACGCAGAAATACATTATAACTGTTTGTTCTCCTAAAATCAATAGGAAAATTAAAAAATTTTCCAAGTTCGGATAGGAATTTATTTCATGGGGCAAGCTATTTTCGTAAGGGAGGGGGATTTATGCCACTTAGGACAGATCTTGCGGAGGAAGCCCGGAGCCTTTGGCGGCAAAGTGCCGGGGAAACTACGGAGCTTTCCGGGGTCATTGCCCGGGATTGGGAGGAAAATGGCCTGCGCCGCCAGCGGGTAGAGATCACGGACGAGGAAGGCTCAAGGGCTTTGGGCAAGCCTCAGGGCATCTACGAAACCCTTTGGACAGCCCCGGACAGCCGCCCCACAGAGGAAGCCTCCGATACCCTGGGAGAAATTCTGAGGCGGCTTCTGAATCTGAATAAAGACAGCCGGGTACTGGTGGTGGGCCTGGGCAACCGCTTTATGACCCCCGATGCCATCGGCCCAAAAAGCGCAGAGGGCCTTCTCATTACGGCACACTTAAAAAAGCTGATGCCGGAGCTGTTTGCCTCTTTTCGCAGCGTATCAGCAATCATTCCCGGGGTTCTGGGACTGACGGGGCTTGAAAGTGGGGACATTGTAAAAAGCATCGTAAAGGACTTAAAGCCTGACCGGGTGCTGGTGGTGGACGCTCTGGCTGCAGGCTCCCAGGACAGGCTTTGCCGGGTGATCCAGGTCACAGATGCGGGAATCGTCCCCGGCTCCGGGGTAGGCAACAGCCGGGCAGCTCTGTCCAAGGAAACCCTTGGTGTGCCTGTGGTGGCTGTGGGGGCAGCTACAGTCATGGATGCAGGGACGGAAAAAGAACCCTTGTTTGTGACCCATCGGGATGTAGATGCCAGAGTCAGCCGCTTGTCAAGACTTATTTCCGACGGAATGAACAAATGTCTGTTTCACCCGCTTTCAGGGGGAGAAATTGCACAATTGACGGAATTTGGGTTTTAACATTATGTAAACCAAAGGTGCGTATACAGGAAATTTTCATGCGTTTTCCCCCTGTGGATAAACCTGTGGAAAATGTGCAAAACTTTGGAGTTTCCACAGCCCAGCCCTATTTTAACAACTTTCCATAAGGAAATATTTGGATAGAATTTATGAATATTCCGTGAATAACCGGAAAGAAACCCTAATTATGTCGGCTTTGTTTACCGGATATTTCCCCGAAAAACCGGGAGAAAAAAGAGGAAAAAGAGGGAAAATCCCCGAAAAAACCAGGCCGAAAAAGGGGGTGTTCCGGAAAACGGAGGAAAACTTTGTGGAAACCTACAAAAATGGGGAAATTTCAAATTCGTACTTGACAAGGGGAATTTGGGGGTTGTGGACAGATGGATGAATTGCGCTTATGGCGCATGAATTGTGCCTATGGCACATGAATTGCCTCTTGGCATGATTTGCGTCCCCGGGACGCATGAAACGGAAGACCCTATTTGGCCGCATTGGTCGGCTTTTTGGGAGGAAACAAAAAATGCAGGGAAGAGTAGAGATCAGCGGTGTAAACACCGCCAAACTGGTAACCCTGAAAAGCGATGAAATGAAAGACCTTTTGCACCGGGCAAAGAAGGGGGACGAAAACGCCCGGAAGCTGTTAATCGAAGGAAATCTCCGGTTGGTGCTGTCTGTGATCCAGCGGTTCAGCAGCCGGGGGGAGAATCCCGATGACCTGTTTCAGGTGGGGTGCATCGGGCTTCTCAAGGCCATTGCAAATTTTGATGAAACCAAGGATGTGCGCTTCTCCACCTATGGAGTGCCCATGATCGCCGGGGAGATCCGCAGGTATCTGCGGGACAACAGCGTGCTGCGGGTGAGCCGCTCTGTGCGGGATCTGGCTTACAAGGTCCTGCAATACAAGGAGGCGGTTATGAGCGAAACCGGCAGAGAGCCTTCTGTAGAGGAAATCGCCAAAAAGATGGAGCTGCCTGTGGAAGAAATCTCCGGGGCGCTGGATGCCATCGCTGCCCCCATGAGCCTGTATGACCCGGTGTATACCGACGGGGGCGATCCCCTCACCGTCATGGATCAGATTCGGGACACAAAGAACACGGACGAACACTGGCTGGAGCATATCTGCCTGAAAAAGGCCTTCTCCACCCTTTCCCCCCGGGAGAAGCAAATTCTCATCCTCCGTTTTTATGACGGCAAGACCCAAATGGAGGTAGCCTCCACTGTGGGTATCTCCCAGGCCCAGGTGTCCCGCTTGGAGAAAAACGCCATCCGCACCATGCGTAAGCAGGTTATGGCATAAAGAAAAACCGCACCCCGACATTTAGGGGTGCGGATATTTTCAGGCTTATTAACCTTCAAACTGCTTGAGATAAAACTCTGCCAGCTTTTCGGCTCTTCCCGGTGCGATGGGATTTTCCAGTTCCTCAAATTCTTCGGTATACTGGGTCAGGGGCATATCCTCCCACATATTCACCAGCTTTTCATAAACTGCCAGACCCTTGCCGGCTTCTTCCCGCTCCAACTCATAAAGCTGCATGGCAACATCGTTGGAGGCCACATAGCCATAGACATAGAAGGGATACCGGAAGAAGTGAGTCACCTCCACCCATTCCTCCTTCTCATAGCCCTTGGCGGTAAAGCCGAAGGTTTTGGCTACTTCATCGTAGATCCAGCCAATCTTCTCCACCGTCAAGTCTTCTGCCGGCAGGCTGTAGACCCGCTTTTCAAAGCTATAGTAAGCTGCCTGCTCCACATAGGTGCAAAGACTACTGCACATGGCCGCCCGACGGAGCTTTTCCATCACTTCCGGCTCTAAGCTGTCTGCATAGCTCAAAGACAGGTATTCCAAGCCCTGGGACATGATCTCACTGACATCAGAGGAAGCATAGCTGCCCTCCACAGCGTAGTCATTGGTAAAGTGGCCGAACTCATGGGCAAAGCCGGTGAGATCTCCCATATCTCCATAGGGGGCCATAAGGATAAAGGGGGCTTCGAAGTCCACCATATAGATCTCATAAGCGCCGGGGGATTTCTTTTTGCTCCGGGAAATGTCATAAAGCTCCCGGGCTTCCATTTCCCCATAGGCCTCTGCCACGATACCGCCCATGTTTTCCGCTGCGGACTTCACATAAGCTACGGCATCTTTCTCTGTGGCCCTGGTTTCATAAAGCCAGTAAATCGAATCGTCATCACCGTATTTTTTGTAAACAGGGACTAAGTGGGTGCGGATACTTTCTAAGTAGGCGGTAGTCTGCTCCGTGGTTTCCTCCCGGTCATAGAACCACTGGGCATAGTATTCTTCTGTATCCTCAAAGCCGGCGCATTCTGCCAGCTCCTTGCGCACCTTCACCAGCTCCACATAAAGGGGGCCCAGCTTTTCCAGAAGGAGCTTATAGTCTGTATTTCCGAAGGCGTCGGTATAGTCCGTTTCTTCCAAAACGGTATAATACTGATTTTCCAGTTCGCTTTCCTTTTCGCACAGCTCCAGATAGCCCTGCTCCCAGATGGAAACATACTCCCAGTCCTCATCGCTTCCCTCTGGGGGAAGGTAGCTGTCAAAAAAGCCTTCTCCAAAATAGTCTTCTTCTAATGTGTCTAAAACAGGGCTCTTGGCAAGGCTGGCATAAAGCTCGTCCAGGGCGCTGCCTACATAGTTCCAGTTTTGGGAGCAAAATTCGTACTCTGCCCGGCGGCTTTCGTCGGTAATATCCTGGTTATAGAGAATATCTGCCAGGCAGTACATGGTGTCGAAATTGTCGTAAACATCGTAGAAGTCATAGACCGCTTTGATGACGGTGTTGGCATTCTTCTCCGTTTCCGCAATGCGGCAGGCTTCAGCCAGAACCGCATCCAGTTCCTCCATATCCGGGCGGATATAGACCATTTGAGAGAATTTCAGCTCCGCCTTTTCATTGGGCACTTCCGGGAACTGCCCCACCATAAAGTTTTCCAGAGATTGACTGACTCTGTCCAAAGATTCCCCAAGCTTTTCCAGAGAAGCTTCCAGTTCCCCGGCGCAGCCGGCAAAAAGCAGGACTACCGCCAAAAGCAGTGCAATAAGCTTTATCTTTTTCATAGTTCTCCTCATTTCTCTTTGTGTGGAAATTTATCGATACACGATCTCCATATTTTTTACATCCAAAGGATTGATGTTGACCTTCACTTTATCGTGAAGCCGGCAAGGCACATCGGTCACATCCGCAATGAGATTCACCATGCCCACATGACCCAGCACCTTACAGCTCTTGCCGTTTACTTCTACCGTCAGGCTCTTGCCCTTGAGCATATATTTCAGGTAACGGCCCACGGAGCGCAGGCAGTCCTTCGCCCGGAACACATCATAGCCCCGCTCCACGGAAAATCCGTGAATATAGCCCACGGCTACCACGGCGATCTTTGTTTCCCGCTTCACCTGACAGGCAGCCCCGTAGCCCACATTGTGTCCCTTGGGGATGGTCTTTAAGGCTTCCACCTCTGCTTCGCACCAGCCCACAGGCTTCAGTCCCGCTTTGGCAGCATAGTTTACCCGCCCCAAAAGGGCAGAGCCAAGGCGAACCCCGTCTAAGTGCATATGGGGGAAATTCCAGAAGGCCAGAGAGTTGCAGCAGTGAACCATGCCGGGAGTGATGCCCCGGTTTTTTAAGTTCTCCACAACACCCTGAAAGGCGGCAAACTGGGGCTCTGTCATCTCTTTTCGGCTGGCGGAATGGAAGTGGGTAAAGATGCCGGTCACTTCCACATTGGGGTAGTTTTTATACACCTGCACAGCCTCCTCCCACCGAGAAGGGAGAAAGCCGTAGCGACCCATGCCGGTGTCGATCTTTACATGAGCCTGGGCTTTGATGCCCAGCTTCTTTGCTGCCTGCTCCAAGGCTTCCGCAGTTTCCAGAGAACCCACAGTGCAGGTAACACCCATGGAAACAAGGCTTTCCAGTTCCTCTTTTTGGGAAAGCTCCCGGAGCATTAAAATAGGCTGCTGCCTCAGTCCTGCCTCACGAAGGGCCTTGGCCTCTCCCGGGTCTGTGACAGCAAAGCGGTCGATGCCTTCCCCGGCTAAAAACTGCCCCAGAGCCACAGTGCCCAGACCATAGCCGTTGCCCTTCACTACCGCCCAAATAGGGGTGCTTCCTGCCTTTTTCTTTAGGATGGTAAGATTATGGCGCAGCTTATCCGTTTCAACAATATAAGATGTCACAGGGCATCGTCCTTTCTGTTTTAGATGAAAAGGGGAAGTAAAATTTTGGTTTATCGGGCAGTTTAGGGAACCCCATTGTAGGGCTGGGGCATTGGTTTATGGTGTTTCTAGGAATTATGGTGTGATTGCCACTGGCAATCATTTCATTTTGATTCGCTGCACGGCGCACCACACTGGCAGAAATTCAT
>JAZQXK010000036.1:0-17734 GCA_045632785.1 Faecousia sp. | reverse complement strand
AGGGCAAGTTCACTGCTGAGGACTACGCCGCTCTGGTTAAGGCTATGTTCGAGGGCACCATCAAGGTTTCCAACGACATCAGTGCTATGCCTGCTGTCACCAACGTTAACGTTACCGACCTGGGCAACCTGAAGTAATTTAGAATTCCTGGAGGGTGAGTAGAAATACTCACCCTCTTTTCTGTGCCCAAAAAATGTGGAGGTTTTCGTAATGAAGAAACTGCTTGCGTTGCTTTTAGCGCTGTCCTTGCTGCTGACACTTGCTGCCTGCGGCGAGAAGCCCCAGACGGGTGAACCCACGGAAGCCCCTGGTGCTGCCCGGGTATGTTTTCAGTGAAGCCATTGCGGAACTGTCCGGCAAGTACCCCGATGTGAAATTTATCGCTCTGGATATGACCGAGGGTGACCTTCTGGAAGCCGCTGTTTCCCTGAAGGGGGAAGCCTATGACTATAACCCCGACAACTGGAATCTGACGGAAAATGTGCAGGTGAACTGGCTGGGCAATATTCAGTAAGGCGGTATCTGCCCAGCGGTTGTATATCAAAAAATCTCCAGGGATGGGTGCCTGCGCCCATCCCTTTTTGCGCTTTTGGGGGTTCTTGAAGAATTTATAAATTCCTCCCTAAATTTTGTATTTTCTGTTTGAAATTTTGGTGTATATGGTGTATAATAGGATTGCAATATTATGCGAAGGAGGCAATCGGATTGGATAATGGGCATTATGCGATAGAGATGCTGAATATCACCAAGAAGTTCCCCGGCATCATCGCGAATGACAATATCACGCTCCAGCTCCGCAGAGGTGAAATTCACGCTCTGCTGGGTGAGAACGGCGCAGGTAAGTCCACCCTGATGAGCGTTCTGTTCGGTTTATATCAGCCGGAGGAAGGTATTATCAAAAAGGATGGTGTTCAGGTTCGGATCAATAACCCCAATGATGCAAATGCCTTGGGAATCGGCATGGTGCATCAGCACTTTAAGTTGGTTGAGTGCTTTACTGTTCTGGACAATATTATTTTGGGCGTTGAGCCCACTAAGGCTATGGGTATTCTGGAAAAGCGGGAGGCACGGGAAAAGGTGCTGGCCCTTTCCGAGAAGTACGGTCTTCATGTAGACCCCGATGCCGTGATCGAGGATATTTCCGTTGGTATGCAGCAGCGTACCGAGATCCTCAAGATGCTCTATCGTGAGAACGAGATCCTGATCTTCGATGAGCCTACCGCAGTTCTGACTCCCCAGGAGATCGACGAGTTGCTGCAGATCATGAGAAATCTGGCTGCAGAAGGTAAGTCCATCCTGTTCATCTCTCATAAGCTCAACGAGATCACCGCTGTTGCAGATCGCTGCTCCGTCCTGCGTAAGGGCAAGTACATCGGCACAGTAGACATCGCTACTACCAACAAAGCAGAGCTGTCCCGCATGATGGTCGGCCGTGATGTTGAGTTCGTAGTTGCCAAGGAAGAAGCCAAGCCCACCGATGTGGTTCTGGAGGTTTCCGGCCTGACTGTGGCTTCCAAGATCCATAAGAACAATGCGGTCAAGGGTGTTTCTTTTGATGTGCGTCGTGGTGAGATCGTCTGTATCGCCGGTATCGACGGCAACGGCCAGAGCGAGCTGGTTTACGGCATCTCCGGCCTGGAGCCTCTGGTTTCTGGTCGTGTTTTCCTGTGCGGCCAGGATATTACCAAGACTCCTATCCGCAAACGTTCTCTCATGGGCATGAGCCACATCCCAGAGGATCGCCATAAGCACGGCTTGGTTCTGGACTATACCCTGGAAGATAATCTGATCCTCCAGCGGTATTTCACCCCCCAGTTCACCGGCAAGATGGGCTTCCTCCGTCGGAAGAATATTCGTGAGCATGCAGATCGCCTGATTGAGCAGTACGATGTTCGTTCCGGTCAGGGCGCTATCACCACCGCCCGGAGTATGTCCGGCGGCAACCAGCAGAAGGCTATCATCGCCCGTGAGATCGATAAGGGTCCCGAGCTGCTCATCGCTGTTCAGCCCACCCGTGGCCTGGACGTTGGCGCAATCGAATATATCCACAGCCAGATCGTCGCTCAGCGGGATGCCGGCAAGGCAGTCCTCCTGGTGTCCCTGGAACTGGAAGAGGTCATGAGTCTGTCCGACCGCATTCTCGTTATGTATGAAGGCGAGATCGTTGGCGAGCTGGATCCCAAGACCACCACTGTGGAAGAACTGGGTCTGTATATGGCCGGTGCTAAGAGGGAGGCGGTTGAATAATGAAAGAGAATAATTCCCTGATCCGCCGCGACAGCTTCCAGACCATTCTGGCTTCCCTGCTGTGTATCCTCGGCGGCCTGATCCTTGGCTATGTGGTTCTGCTGATCATCGAACCCAGCGGCGCCTTAGAAGCCATTATTGCAGTTATCAAGAACTTCTTCCGCTATCCCGCCGGCGGCCTGCGGCTGAAGTATCTGGGTCAGACCCTGGTGCGTACCGCTCCCCTTTTGATGTGCGCCCTGTCTGTGCTGTTTGCTTACAAGGTTGGTATGTTTAACATCGGCGCTGCCGGTCAGTATGTTGCCGGTGCCTGTGCCGCTCTGTTCTGCGCGCTGTACTATGGTCTTCCCTGGTATGTATGCCTTCTGGCTGCCATGGTTGCCGGTGCCCTTCTGGGTGTCATCTCCGGCGCTCTGCGTACCTACTGCAATGTAAACATCGTTATCTCCGGCATCATGCTCAACTGGATCGCCCTGTACCTGACCAACCTGATTCTGGGCATTGTCAAGAGTCCTGCCAGCCCCTACACCAAGCAGCTCATGGGCAATAACAACAGCGCCCTGCTTCCCAAGATGGGTTTGGACAAGCTGTTCAACGATGAAAAGTCTGTGACCATTGCCATTCCCATTGCCATTATTTGCGCTATCCTGGTCTGGGTCATCCTGAACAAGACCAAATTCGGCTATGAGCTGAAGGCTACCGGCTTCAACTATCACGCTGCCAAGTACTGCGGCATGAAGCAGAACCGGAACATCATCCTCACCATGCTGATCTCCGGCGCTCTGGCTGGTCTGGGCGCAGGTCTTCTGTACCTCACCGGCATTGAGGATTGGGAAACCACCATCGCCGCTGTCCCCGCTATGGGCTTCAACGGCATTGCGGTTGCCTTCCTGGGCGGTCTGAGTCCCATTGGCTCTATTCTGGCTGCCTACTTTATCCAGCACATCACCAGCGGCGGCGGCAATGTGGATCTGCAGGTCTACTGCTCTCAGATTTCCAGCCTGATCTCTGCTCTGATTATTTACCTGTGCGCTTTTGTTGGCTTCTTCAAGATGTTCATTCAGGCCCGTATCCGCAAGAGTGACGAAAAGAAGGCTGCTGCAGCAAAAGCTGCTGAAATGCAGGAAGGGGGTGCCGAAGAATGACACTGCTGATTCAGTATACTTTGATCTTTGCTTCGGTGCTTCTCCTGGTTGCTCTGGGCGGCTGCTTTGCTGAGCGAAGCGGCGTTATCAACATTGGACTGGAAGGCATCATGGTTATTGGCGCCCTGGGCGGCGCTCTGGTTATGAAGTTTATGCCTGCCTCCGTTGGCGCCCCCGTTATGGTTCTGACTACCATCGTAGCCAGTGCCCTGTTTGGCATGGTCTTCTCCCTGCTATTGGCAGTGGCGGCTATTAACTTCAAGGCCGATCAGACAATTACCGGTACTGCTATGAACCTTCTGGCAACTGCCGGTGCTACCGTGGCTGTCAAGGCTATGAACACCGCTGCCTCCAACGGCAACGACGTTTCCTCCGACATCTTCTATGGCGAAGCAAGACAGCTGTTCCTGAAGCACTTTGGCGGCTTCGAGTTCAACTGGTTCATGGTGGTTGCTGCCCTGGCTCTCATCATTAGCTTCGTGGTGCTGTACAAGACCCGCTTTGGTCTGCGGCTGCGTGCTTGCGGCGAGCATCCCCATGCAGCGGACTCTGTTGGTATCAATGTCCACAAGATGCGCTATGCAGGCGTTCTGATCTCCGGCGTTTTGGGCGGTATCGGCGGCATCGTGTATATCACTGCCGGTGTCAGCCTGTGGAAGTTTGAGGTTGGTGTTTCCGGCTTCGGTTTCCTGGCTCTGGCTGTTATGATCTTCGGCGCATGGCATCCCATGAAGATCGCTCTGGCTGCTCTGCTGTTCGGTTTCTTCCGGGCTCTGGGCAATGTCTATGTAGGCTTCGATTTCCTGGCAAATCTGAACCTGCCCAGCGTTGTGTACAATATGCTCCCCTACGCCATCTCCCTGATCGTGCTGGCCTTCACCTCCAAGAAATCCCGCGCGCCCAAGGCAGAGGGTATCCCCTACGACAAGGGAACAAGATAAGATCCATCTATGCAAGTGGCAGATGCTTCGGCATCTGCCACTTTTCGCATCAAGAAACCCGGAAGCCGAGGCAGCTTCCGGGGAGTTTTTTGAGGATTCGGGCAGGCAGGTGCTTATTCGTATAAGGTTTCGTAATCCGGCAAGGCCTGCCATTCCGCTGTTGCTGTGAGCAACTCATGAATTGCCCAGCAGGTGTCCAGAAATAGCTGTCCCTTTTCATCATCGGCTTTCGCTTCCGGCCAGGGGTCAATGCCTGTGGCATGAATGGTTTTCTCAGAGCCGTGGGCACGCACGGTCAAACGGAATGAGATAGATGGTATGGACTGCACAGTTTGTGGCGCATAACGGTCAGGGTAGGAGGTGGGGGCAAGGGTTTCCAGGAGCGCATATATGTAGGCTTCCTCCTCCGGCGTGAGGGTGTGGCAGGTTGTGTAGTCTTCCGGCTTTGTTGCGTTAGCATCTTTTACCAGCTTGCCGGTTGCGCTGTCATAGGAGGAATCAGAACAAACGCCCCAAGTAAGGCAGAAGGAGAAATCCTCCGGGACGGCGACGGTGGGCTCTGCAGGCTTGCTGCTACAGGCTGCCATGGACAGAATCATGGCCAGAGTCAGAACAAGGGCGATATACTTTTTCATTTTCTTGCATCTCCTTTCGGTGGTGATGTGGAAACAGTGCGCCCAGCAGCGCGCTTAAACTGCTGGTTGCATTGTAACACAGCAGCCCCCTTTTTGTAAAGGGTGCTGTGATTGGTGGAATGATAAGTCCCGAAAGCCAGGGAGGCTTCCGGGACTGAAACTATGCATGGAGATTGAGATTGCCACAGGGCAAGAGGGATTACGCATCCCGCTCCAAAAGGCCATCCCGCATAGTGAACACCTCGTCCATCTGTTCCGCAATTTCCAAATCGTGGGTAATGATGATGACACATCGACCTTCCTCGTGGGCAAGTCTAAGCAAGATTTGTACCACTTGTTCGCCGTTGGTGATGTCCAGATTGCCGGTGGGTTCGTCAGCAAGGACGATCTGATTTCCAGCCGCCAAAGCTCTGGCAATGGCTACTCTTTGCTGCTCGCCGCCGGAGAGCTGAGAGGGGAACCGCTTAAACTGGCTTTTCTGGATGCCTACGGCAGCAAGCTCCTTGTGAGCCCGTTCTTTTGCCTTTCCCCGGTTTTCCTTCTTCAATTTCAGGGAGTACATCACATTTTCCTCTGCGGTAAGCAAGGGGAACAGGTTGTAGCTCTGGTAAATCACAGCGGCGTGATCCCGGCGATACTGGTCGCAGTCCATTTCGGAGGTTGCTTTGCCATCAAAGATCACCTGTCCTTCCGTGGGCATTTCCAGCCCTGCCAGAAGGGACAAAAGAGTGGTCTTCCCGCTGCCGCTTTTGCCCACAATGGCATAGGCCTTGCCCAACTCAAAGGAGCAAGTCACTTTTTTGACCGCCTGAACGGTCTGAAATTTATTCTCATAAGAAAATGACAGGTTTTCTGTTCTTAAAATTTCCATAGTCTTACTCCTGTTCTCTTAGTATGGCGGTGGGGGCTACCCGAACAGCAGGAATTACCGCCGCACAGCAGCCAACCGTATTACACACAACATAAATCACTGTGGGAAGCCATTGCCCCATATACAGCCCTACGGCAAGGGCGGCCAGCAAGGGAAGCACTGTCTGCTCCCAAAGGACGGAGCAGAAAAGTCTGCCCCGGGTCAGGCCTACGGTACGCATAAGGGCATAGGCAAGAGATTCTCCTCTAGTCCCCAGGAAGCTGACCAAAAATCCCATGCCCAGTGCCATGGCCAGCAAAAGGGGCAGCAAGATCTTGGTTCTGCGGATATTTTGCTCCAAGGTTGCCACGGTCGCCCGGTATTGCTCATCGTGGATGGTCAGGGCGTATTTGGGGGTGCTGTTCTCACTGGCGGAAGGGTCAACGGTTCCAAAATACTGGGATGCCGCTTCCCCCAAAGCATCCAAACCTTGATTATCTTTGGCGATAAAGGAAATAGAGTCGCAGGAGATACCCCCGGACAGCTCTCTTGCCAGATTCAGAGCGGCGGGGAAGGGCAGGTAAACGGTCTTGCCCTTGCCTTCATAGTAGCCTGCTACTACAAAGGTAGCAGTCCCCATGCCCTCTCCGGGGCGGTATTCCTGATTTACATAGGGGTCAGTCAGGCTCAGCTTCAAAAGCCGCTTGCCGTCTTCGCCTATGGGGATTAAATCATAGGACTCTTTGGACACCAGACACACATAGTCTTCCCGGTTATAGAACTCCTGACCTGCATATACCACATTACCGCCCATGGCGGGGTTCAGGTCATCCCGGCAGTTTGCGCCGGATACGCCGTAAATCGTTTCCTGATTCAGACCCAATAATGCGCTGGATGCCAGAAATTCCTTGGTGATGCGAAGGTCTGTAATGTGGTCATAAAGTTCCGATTCCGGATCTCTCACCGCTCCAATGAGGTAGGGGGCCATGCGCAGCCCGGCGGCTTCTGTTCCCCGGCGGTTGGTCACAACGCAGTGGATCTGAAAGCTCTCCTTGGTATGAATGAGTTCTTCCTCTTGCCGTTGCAAGTAGCCTGTCATGTAGCACAGCAGACCACACAGTACCGCCGTAAGAACGAGACTGCACAGGCTCAGCCACGGCCTGCGCCAAAGTCTTTTCAAAATATAGGGATTCATGCCTTTCCCTCCTTATTTTCCCAGGAGCTTTCTGGGTTTCTTTGCAGCCAGAATGACTCCATGGAGCCACAGCAGTATTCCAATGATAAGAACCTGCGCCAACGCCAGAAGCAGCATTTCCTTTGCCGGAAGCTGGCTGCCTGCAATCATAGAGCTTACAGCATCTGCGGTCAACTCCTGCCCGCCGCTGTGAGAGAGCATGGTGTCCGCACTGAAAATGAACTCTGCAAGCTGCTTACTGACCCCGGCTGTAATTCTGCCGCAGACCAAAGAACCGATCGCCACGCCTGCCACAGCCAGAGCCAAGCCGCTCCCCACCAAATACCGTCTTGCTGCTCCCGGCTTTGCGCCCAGAGAGCGCATAATGCCCATATTCCTGCGCTGCTTGCTCTGGTACAGCAGGATATACAGGATCAGCAGCAGCACCCAGGAAGCGGCGGCAATGGCAAAGAGCTTTCTGGCTTGCGCTGCTACGGCTTCTACGCTTTCCTGCGCCGCTTCGTAGCCCTGGTCTATGACAACATACTCTCCAAAGGTTCCATTCTCCGCAAGAGCCTTTTTGAAGTCCTCCATGGTGCCGTTTTTCAGCTTCACGGACATAAACACGCCGTAAGTACCACCGGTGCGTAGGTGTTTATTGGTTTCCTGGCCTGTCCACTTTTCTCCGGTTTCCAGGTCCGTATAAACAACATCGCTTGTGATTTCTTCATAGTAGCTGACCCCGCCGAAGCCACCGGGAATCTGGGCTTTCTGAGGCATAAACACCGTGTTAGGGGTGATGGAGAAGGTGCTGTCGTCCCAGCTTCGCTCCAGACGGTAGATGCCTACCACCGTAAATTCCTCTGTTTCCCCAAGCTGGAAGGGATAATCAGACTGACCAACGGCGGGGTTATTCAGGGTTTCTTCCATATCATCCAGAGAGCGATTGGTATTTCTCCGCATATCCACCAAATGCTGCTGTAGACGGATGGTGTCTCCCACTTGAATATCTCCGGTGAGAGCAACGCTTTCACTGATGACACAGACCTTTGCCCCGGCGTCGTATTCCTCTTTGGTAAAGGTTCTGCCGGAGGTAATGGAGGCGGCATTGGTCAGGAAGCTGTGCATGGTCTCTAAGCACTCTGTTCCCAAAACAGGGAAGGTATGCTCTGCGGCGGCGAAGAACGCCACGGATTCCGCCCATTGGGGGTCGTTTTCCAAAAGCTCCTCCACGGAGCCGGTGAGCCGCTGGGCAACAGGGACGGGATCCTCCATGGGCTTATACTTGAACTCTCTTGTGTCATAATCCCAGAAGGAGTACTCCGCTTTTCGATAGATATTGAGCTTGTCCCCCTCTACCAGACCGGGAGAGCTTTCCAGGTATCTGCCGCCATTCATATGTACCCAGGGATAGTGTATACCATCGGGCGTTTGGAATGTTGCATAGCCTCTGCCGTGACAGGAAGGGTCATACCAGCCGGTGACGATATACCGCTGCCCGGGCTGGAAATACGCTTCCTCAGATTCTTCAAAAAGACCCACTTGCACAAAGACCTTGCCGCAGTAATTGGAAAATTCCTCCGTGGCATAGAAATCATAGTCGGGATGGGCAACCACAATATCCTCTATATTCAAAACCGCGATCTCATAATGGGTTCTTTCATCCTTTCCCATGCCCATGGCGGTCAGGTCATAGTGGTTTATGTATTCCTCCGACTCATAATAGACCCAGGATTCCTCGATGGTTCCGGTCAGTACTACCTGATTGTAGCTTTCGTTGGTTTTATGATTGACATAGTCCCAATCCTGGGCGCAGAGAGTTCCCCATTTGGTCAGACCCAACTGGGAAGTCAGCTCCGGGATATATGCCCCGGTGAGGGTACGCAGATCCACCATTTCCACCGTATCCATGGATTTCAGAGTTTCCAACCGCTCCGGCAAAAGGAAGGGGTATTCGTATTCCAAGCCCCAATCCTCCTGCACCGGCTTTGAAAGCGGGATGCCAATGGTTGTATGGTGGCTGTCCAAATTCTCATGGAGCATTTGGGAGGAATAAAGCAAATTCGCCCCAACGCCCAGCATGGAAGCCATAATAGACAAAACCAGCAGCCAAATTACCGTAGTCACCGGTCGCCTGAACAATCTTTTTTTCAAATCCATATCCTTACCTCCTTGGGAATAGTTAGCACTGCAAGCTATCTGCTATATTAGTATCATAAATCTGCATACTTGTCAATGCTATATATTGATTTTTCTGAACTCATATGGTATATTATGGATGGAAAGAAAGTTTTGGTGGGTTTTTCTGCCATTTGGAAAGGGTGATGGGGACTTGGAAAATACCGGACATTCCTTTATATCCTATTTCAAACGGGCGACCAGTCCTCTGGTGGTTCTGCATTTTCTCCGGGAAAAGCCTATGTACGGCTATGAGCTCACCGCCGCACTGAAAGAGCGCAGCAATGGGAAATACATGATTTCTATTCTATACCCTATCCTTTACCGTCTGGAGGATCAGGGGTTTATTGAGATATCCTCCACAGAGGTAGCAGACGGACGAGCCAGAAGCTATTATTCCATCACGGAGGCTGGGCTGGCTCACTTGGAAAAAACCTGGGGAGAGTATTTGGAAATTTCCCGGATTTTTGAGGATTTGATGCGGACATAGTGAATTACCCCCATAAGGCAAGCGGAAACGCAAGCACTTATGGGGGTGTCCTTTTGCCTATGCACGAATCATTAGCAGAGAGCAGAAAAGCCCCGAAAGCCAAGGAGGCTTCCGGGACTGGAAATCCATATGGGATGATTAACGCTTGGAGAACTGTCGGTGCGTTAAGAAAACATGCCGGTGGCATGTTTTTAGCATCGACCGCAGCGGCTATGCCGCGAGGACTGCTCACCAGTTCAAGAAAAGTCCCAGAAGCCATAACAGCTTCCGGGACTGGAAATCCATATGAGAAAATTATCTCTTGGATAATTTCGATTAGCGCTTGCATAACTCCAGGGCCTGGAATGTATCAATGTGCTGTTTGGGATTTTTCTTCGTTTTGTGCCTAAAAACAGCCGAAATAAGCGGTTTTCAGATGTATTTACTCAAAGAATCAATGTGGTGCGATTGGCCACAAAAACTGTATTTGTATCCTACTTGTTCCTTGTGGACGGCATCCCAGGACTGTCCACAGCAACGAGTAATCAAGAAGTCGTATTTGAATCACCTCAAACTCAAATACACCACTGGAGGACACAACAATGGAAAAATACATCTGTGACAATAATAACGGACTATGGTATGAATTGCAAGGAGATTATTATATCCCTTGCTTGGTACTGGATGAAGAAACTCAGCCTGTCGGCATGTGGGGCAGAAAGCGTCTGCGTTACATCAAGGAGCATCGTCCGGTGCTGCACACCACTCTGCTTCTCAGCGGAAAGCTGAACGGTCATATTGCAGAGATCGACAACCGAGCAACAGAAATGTTTGATCGATTGGTAAAGCAACTGGCTGAAAAGGAAGGTGTCACCGAGCAGTTCAAAGCGCAGGATCAAATGGCCTGGGTGGGTGCCATGAACAATATCTGCAACGCAGCGGAAGAAATCGTCAATGCGGAGGTGGTTTTCGCATGAACATTCTGGAAGAACTGTGGTACGGCAATATCGAGCCTGCTGAATACGACATTTCACCCAGCAAGGAATACAAAGAATTGCTTCAGCTAATAAGCCGAAATGAGGATAAGCTGCTTGCAACCATGACAGATACACAGAAAGAACTGTTTACAAAATATGCAGACTGTGTACGGGAGCATCAGGTCATGGCGGAGAATTTGCTGTTTCAAAACAGCTTCCGCCTGGGTGCAAGGATAATGTTGGAGGTTATGCGTGAATAATGGCCAGGTCCTTTTGGGAAATTAGGTTAACAAAGGAAATTCAATGATCACATGATGCACCTCCTATTCCGGAGGTGCATCTCTTAACACGGCTATATTTTTGGATGCTACTGTAGCATTACGCAGTTGTTCTTCATATATATCCCTATCTTATTGACGAATCAGGTTATATGTGTTATAGTGTTCTATGTTATAGAACATAGAACACGGGAAGGAGGTGCAATATGCCTGTCAAACCTGAAACTGCTGATGTAGAAAAAGCCAAAAAGAAACTTGGGAAATTAATCACAAAATGCCGAGGAAGCGACAAAAGTCAACGCCAATTGGCTGCAGAGATCGGCCTACCTCCATCCAATATGAAGTATATCGAAGATGGCATCAACTGCCCGACAGCTGATGTGTATTCTCGGCTGGTCTCTGTGCTGAAACCATCAAAAAGGACGCGTACCGAGTTAGATCAGGCATATATGTGTATTCGAAACACACCGCCTCCTGATGTGTGTAATCGAGTAAAAAAGGACCCTCAATTGATGAATGTAATCCGTGCAATGGATGATGCGCCGCTCACAGAATCTCAAGCTCAGCAAATTATGGCATTGCTTAGTTCATTCAAATCAGAAACATAGCAAAGGAGAGCACAGTAATGGCTAAGATATATAACTACGATGTGATGTTTGACGATACCTCGATTGACGTAAGTAAAGAGGTTGCTCTGGTATGGTCCATCGCCAATTCCCTGCGTGGTGCCTATACCTCTGATAAGTACAAGGAAGTTATCATTCCTATGGTCATTATCCGCCGTTTTGAGTGCGCCTTGGCGGAGACCAAGCAGGCTGTTGTCGACAAATACAAGGCCAACCCTAAGCTCCCTGCAGCACTGTTGGAAAAGGCATCCGGTTACCCCTTCTACAACACCAGCGAATTCACTTTGGCCAGGCTGCTGAATGACAGCGATAATATTGCTGAGAACTTCGTTAGCTATATTGAAGGCTTCTCTGCCAATGTGCAGATGATCCTTGCCAATCTGGAATTTAAGAAGCAGATCGAGAAGATGGACAAGAACAACCGTCTGTATGGCGTTGTGAAGAAATTTTCTGAAATCGACTTTGATCCCAAGTCTATTGACGGTATGAAGATGGGTTACATTTTCGAAGATATCATCCGCAGATTCTCCGAAAACGCCGAGGCCGGTGATCACTATACTCCCCGTGAGGTGATCCGTCTGCTGGTCAATATTCTGCTGGCAGAGGGCTGCAATGATCTGCTGACTGAAGAAGGTAAGGTTGCAACCGTGCTGGATGCAGCCTGCGGTTCCGGCGGCATGCTGTCTACTACCCATGACTTCCTGGCCCGAAAGAATCCTTACATTGATGTGCGTCTGTTTGGTCAGGAGATCAATCCTGAATCCTACGCCATCTGCATGGCGGATATGCTGATCAAGGGTGAAGATGCCCGGAACATCCGTGGCGGTGATCCTGCCAACACGCTGAAAACTGACTGTTTCCCGGATCAAAAGGTGCGGCTGGTCATTATGAATCCTCCCTTCGGTACCCCTTGGGGCGGCAAGGATGCTCCTGACGGACAGGAAATGGCTGTCCGTAGTGAGTTTAAGAAAGATGGTCGTTTTGAGCACGGTCTGCCCGGTACCGGTGACGCTCAGTTGCTGTTTATGCAGCACGCCATCAACAAACTGGATGACAAGGGCCGTGCAGCTATTATCTCCAATGGTTCTCCGCTGTTTTCCGGAAGTACTACCAGTGGTGAGAGCCAGATCCGGCGTTGGATGCTGGAGGAGGATCTGATTGAGGCGATTATTGCCCTGCCTTCTCAACTGTTCTACAACACGGATATCGGAATTTATGCCTTTATCCTTTCCAAGAATAAGCGTCCTGACCGCCGCGGCAAGGTGCAGCTGATCAATGCGGTGAATATGTGGAAGCCGCTACGGAAATCCCTGGGCAAGAAACGCAGAGAGATTGACCGGGACAGCATGACCCGTATTACCGAACTGTATGCGAACTTTGAGGAAACTGCCGAGAGCAAGATATTCAGCAACGAGGAATTCATGTACCGGGAGTATGCGGTTTGGCAGCCGCTGCAGCGCAGAGCGGTACTGGATCAAGAGAGCGTTGAGCGGTTGAGAACTAGTGCCTACTTCACCAGCAATTCCAGCATCTTCAACGAAGCCGAATTTTTGCAGTTATTGGAAACGAACCCTCGCAGCAATGCGGATGAGAAAAAATATCAGAAGTATTTGGCGGGTTGGACGTTTACCAGAGATGTGTTGAAAATTTTGGAAGCCAACCTCTCTAACGAGGTCTATTTAGACTATGCTGCCTTTGAGAAGCACCTGAAGAAGCTGATTGGCGATGTGGATGGTTTCTCTGCCAGCAGACTTACCGGTATTGCTATGATCCTTTCCGTTATGGATAAGACCGCCGTAGTGCAGAAGGATAAGAAGGGCGAAATTATTGTGGACTCCACTACCAAGGACACTGAGATTATTAAGCTGACCCAGGATCCGGAGGAATACTTCTCTGAGGAAGTCTATCCCCATGTGCCGGATGCCATTTGGTGCTATGAATTTGACCCCTCCAAAAAGGAAAGCGCTACCAACAAGGAAAAGCAAGGTGCAGAATTCCCTTTCACCCGGTTCTTCTATGAGTACAAGGCTCCGGAAGCCGCTGACGATCTGCTGGCGCAGTTTATGGAACTGGAAAAGTCCCTGGCTGCGAAGATTGCACAGCTGTAAGGAAGCGAGGTTTTGTTATGACAGAGAAAATGAAACCAAGCGGAATTGCGTGGATAGGTGATATACCAACCGGTTGGCAAGTTAAAAAAATAAAGTACTTTACCGAAATCGTGAATGGCTCAACACCAGATAGTAGTGATTTGAACTGTTGGGATGGGCCGATAAAGTGGATCACTCCGGCAGATATGGCCAATACCGGAATCATTTTCGAAGGTGAACGGACATTAACTCAATACGGTTACAATTCCTGTGGAACAACCATGCTGCCCAAAGGAAGTATTGTTATTTCTTCAAGAGCACCCATTGGAAAAATTAACATTACTGGGGATGCGCTTTGCACGAACCAAGGATGCAAATCTTTGGTGGGTGGAACAGATAACCGATATCTATACTATCTTCTGCTGTCAGGGCAAGAAGAACTGGTTCGGCTGGGGCGAGGGACAACCTTTATTGAACTGAGCACTCATGATTTAGCTAATTTTGGAATTGTACTACCTGGGGGAGCAGAACAGATTGCTATTGCCGATTTTCTGGATACCCAGTGTGCAAAAATTGACGGTGTGATTGCGGATATCGAAAAGCAGATCGAAACCCTGCAGAAATACAAAAAATCCCTGATTACCGAAACGGTAACCAAGGGATTGGATCGCTCTGTTCCTATGAAGGATAGCGGCATTGAGTGGATTGGTGAGATTCCAGCACATTGGAAGGTTATTAGAATAACAAAATATTTGGATTCCCTAGTTGATTACAGAGGAAAAACACCAGAAAAAGTAGATGATGGCGTATTTCTTGTTACTGCAAGAAATATCAAAAATGGAGTTGTCGATTATTCGTTGTCACAAGAATATGTTGCGGTGGAAGAGTACGAACAAATAATGCATAGAGGAAAGCCAGAAATAGGTGATGTTCTGTTTACAACAGAGGCTCCATTAGGAGAAGTTGCCAATGTTGATAGAACAGATATTGCATTAGCGCAGCGTGTAATTAAATTCAGAGGGCGTAAGGGATGTATCGATAACTATTACCTCAAGTATTGGTTAATGTCGTTAGGCTTTCAGTCATTTTTGTGGTCTTTGGCAACAGGCTCAACAGCATTGGGCATAGCAGCAAGTAAATTAGGGCAGCTGAAGATGGTATTGCCCCCTATTGACGAGCAGAAGAAGATCGTTGAAAAATTGGACAACAAGTGTATCAACATAGATTCAATTATTGCAGAAAAAAGAAAGCAGCTTGAGATAGTTCAACAACACAAGAAATCTCTGATTTATGAATATGTCACGGGCAAAAAACGAGTAACGGAGGTGAACTGATATGGCAATCAAAAGTGGACAGTTAAAAGAAAAGACCGACTATCAGGCATATATTCTGGAAATGCTGCGGGATGAGAACGGCTATCGGGTTCGTTCTGCCGACTCTTTTGAACCTGGCTACGGCATGGACACAGAACTGCTGTTCACCTTCCTGGAGGCTACCCAGAAGGAAGCACTGACCCGGCTGGAGAAGCTATATAAGGACAAGACCCGGCAGACGATCCTCAATTACATCAACAATGAGATCAACAAGAAGAACCGCAGTCTGCTGGATGTGTTGAAGCACGGTGTGGAGTTTGATAATGGTGTCACCCTGCATCTGATGTACCGCAAGCCTGCCACTTCCTTCAATCCCAAGGCAGAGGCTCTATATCAGCAGAATATTCTGTCTGTGATGGAAGAGGTGTACCACAAGGAAGGCGAGCGGATTGACCTGGTGATTTTCCTGAACGGTATTGCCATCTTTACTTTTGAATTGAAGTGTAATACCAGCGGTCAAAATTACGAGGATGCCATCCGTCAGTACAAGTATGAGCGTGACCCCAAGACCCGCTTGCTAAAATTCAAGGCGGGCTGTCTGGCCCACTTTGCTATGGACCTAAACGAGGTCTATATGTGCACCAACCTGAAAGGTAAGTCCTCCTTCTTCCTGCCTTTCAACAAAGGTTGTGGCGAGGGTATCAATGCCGGTAAGGGCAACCCTCACAATCCCGATGCTGTCAATGTGTCCTATATGTGGGAAGACATTTTGAAGAAGGATACCGTGCTGTATCTCATCGACAAAATCATTTTCCTGCAGAAGGAAACCAAGAAGAACCCGGACACCGGCAAGCGGGAAACTAAGGAAACCCTGATTTTCCCCCGCTACCATCAGTTCAATGCTGTGCGCAAGCTGGTAGCGGATGTGGTGGAAAACCACACGGAGAAGAACTATCTAATCCAACACTCAGCCGGCAGCGGCAAGACCAATACCATTGCATGGCTGGCCCACCGCCTGGCATCACTGCATGATGCCCAGGATGATGTAATCTTTGATACGGTTTGCATTATCACCGACCGTATCGTAGTTGACCGCCAGCTGCAGGTTGCCGTGCTGGGTATGGAGCATAAGGCGGGTCTGGTCAAGGTGATGGACGAGAAGTGTACATCCAAAGATCTTGCAGATGCGCTTAACGGTAACACAAAGATTATCGTTACCACCATCCATAAGTTCATGTACATCCACGATTTAGTGCAGGAACTGAAGAGCAAGACCTTTGCGGTTATTATCGACGAGGCACACTCTTCCACTGCCGGTACTGCTATGGAGTCCGTGACCTATGCGCTTTCTGAAAGCCGTAAGCTGAGTGATGCTACAGCTACCGATGTGGGCGAAGAGGAAGAGTCCATGGCGGATGTCATTGAGGACGAGATTGCCCGTTGCGGCAAGCAGCCCAATGTTTCTATGATCGCCTTTACCGCGACTCCGAAGCCTACCACGCTGCAGCTATTTGGTAGCTTGAACGAGCAGGGCAAGAAGGTTGCATTTGACCTGTATTCTATGAAGCAGGCCATTGAGGAAGGGTTCATTCTGGATGTATTGCAGAACTATGTGACCTACAGAACGTATTACCAGATCAACAAGGCCATTGAGGACGACCCGGAGCTGGAAACCGTTGCAGCCAAGCGGAAAATCGCTAAGTACATCGAACTGCATGAAACGAATATTGCTCAGAAGGTGGAAATCATCATCGAGCATTTCAAGAACAACATCATGAAGGAACTGGGCGGCAAGGCGAAGGCAATGGTTGTCACATCCTCCCGGCAGGCTGCTGTTAAATACAGAAATGAGTTTGTGGACTATGTGACTCGGCACGGCTACACCGGCATTCATGCATTGGTAGCATTTTCCGGTAAGGTATCTTTGGACGGCAAGGAGTATACCGAGGTTGTTATGAACGGTGTTGCCGAGGAAGATTTGCCCGAAGTGTTTGGCACTGACAGCTATCAGGTTCTGCTGGTGGCTAACAAGTACCAGACTGGCTTTGACCAGCCGAAGCTGTGCGCCATGTATGTTGACAAGCGGTTGCGTGGTGTCGCGGCAGTGCAGACCCTTTCCCGGTTGAACCGTATCTGCGCCCCCTTTAACAAAAAGACCTTTGTGCTGGACTTTAAGAATACCTACGAGGATATTCAGAATGCCTTTGCCCCCTATTACACAGAAACAGTACTGAACGAGACCATTACCCCCTCTGATATTCGTGCAGTAGAGGCGCAGGTTGACCAGTATGGGTTCCTGGATTTGGATGACATCGAGGCATTCAACGAATATCTGTATCAGGATAAGCGTTCCGGCAAGGACAAGGCAAAAATGTGGTCTTTGCTGGATAAGTCTTTGCAGATTATCAACAAGTTTGAGATTTTGGAGAAGATGGAAATCCGCGCAACCATCAAGCGGTTTATCCGGTTCTACAGTTTCCTGATTCAGGCGACCTGCTACGAAAATGTAGATCTGCATAAGAAGTATAACTTCCTGACTTATCTGGTGAAGGAAATTGAGATCGGCGGTGGCGGCAATGATTTTGATATTGCAGACAAGATTACCGCATCTAATTTCAAGCAGAAGAAGACCGGAGAGGAGACCTCTGAACTGGTATCCAAGCCGGAGGTGAATCTGCCGAAACCCAACGAAGTATACTTTGACGAGGCAACCAAGAAAAAGCTGTCGCAGATCATTGAGGAAATCAATGCTGCGTACAACACTAGCCTGGATGTGGATGTGGCTTCCAAGTCTGCCCTTCAGATGCGGGATCT
>JAZQXK010000035.1:0-2986 GCA_045632785.1 Faecousia sp. | reverse complement strand
GAAACCCCGGAGATGATGGCTGAAACCACACGCCATGCAGTGAAGGCAGGAACTGACGGAGTAAAATTCCATCTGCTTCATGTGATGAAGGACACGGATCTGGAAAAGGACTACCGGGCGGGGAAATTTTCCTGCCTGACTATGGAGGAATACGGAGATATGCTGGCCCTGTGCATCAAGGAACTCCCCGATTCCGTGGTGGTTCACCGCATTACCGGGGACGGTGCCAAGCGGGATTTGGTTGCCCCACTGTGGTCAGGAGATAAAAAAAGAGTCCTTAATTATCTGAACAGCCGCCTGCAAAGGCTGGAGTGACAGGGAGCAGACGGATGCGCCGGATTTTTACCTTGTCATATAGCAAAAAGATTTGCAACGAATTCGTGCAATGTGACAAAACTTTTGTTCCCTCTGGACTTTCAGTAAAAATCTGCTATAATGATTTTGGGGGAATATCCCTAAATCACTTCAGAAAAGGAGTATGTAGAATGAAAAACTTTAAGCGCATGCTGGCTCTGCTGCTGACTGTGTGCATGGTCCTGTCTCTGGTCCCTGCCGCATTTGCAGGAGATATGCTTGCCAACGAGGATGAAGTCATTGTGTATTACACCAATGACGTCCACACCTACATCGACGGCACACTGTCCTATGATAATGTTGCCGACCTGAAAGCCAAGACCGCCGAGCAGGCTGCCGGTGTTCTTCTGGTTGATGCCGGTGACCATGCCCAGGGTACCGCCTACGGTTCCATGGACAAGGGCGAAACCATCATCAAACTGATGAATGCCGCCGGTTATGACCTGGCCACTCTGGGTAACCACGAGTTCGACTATGGTATGGAGCAGGCTCTGGCCAATGTTGAGGCTGCCGAGTTTACTTATCTCTCCTCCAACTTCTACCATGAGTACAAGAACCCCTTTACCGATGTGCCCGCAGGTAAGTGGTACACCGAGCATGTTGCCCACATGGATCAGTGGGGCATCATCAACGGCATGACCGATACCACCTATGGCCCCATGAATACCCTGACCCGTGCGCAGTTTGCCACCATGTTGTACCGCATTGCCGGTGAGCCTGATGTCTCCAAGCTGTCCAACCCCTTCACCGATGTTCCCGAAGGCAAGTACTACACCGATGCCGTTAAGTTCCTGTATGAGCTGGAAGTTATTACCGGCAAGACCGCTACCACCTTTGCTCCCTACGATCCCATCACCCGTGAAATGATGGTTACCATCCTGTGGAGAGTTTTCGAAGAACCCGAAGTAGAATGCGATCTGTCTGCCTATGCCGATCTGGGCACCGTCAGCAGCTATGCTGTAGAAGCTATGCGCTGGGCTGTTTATATGGGCGTTATCAACGGCATGTCCGATACCAAGCTGGGCCCTAAGGTTGCTACCAACCGCGCCATGGCTGCCAAGGTTCTGGATCTCTGCTTCTACGGTATGCCCAAGTATGACACCGTACTTCCTGCCTATGAGATCAAGGAAGTCGGCGGCATGAGAATCGCCTTCGTGGGTGTTACCACCCCCGAGACCTTCACCAAGTCCACTCCCGCCTACTTCCAGAATGAGAACGGCGAGTACATCTATGGCATTGCAGGCGGCGATGACGGCTACGACCTGTATGATACTGTTCAGATCACCCTGGATGAACTCATCTACAATCAGGATGTTGACTACATCATCGGTCTGGGCCACCTGGGCGTTGATGAGGCTTCCTCTCCCTGGACTTCCAAGGAACTGATTGCCAACACCTATGGCTTCGATGCTTTCATCGACGGTCACTCCCACTCCTCCGTTCCCACTGAGGAAGTTCTGGATGCTGATGGTATGCCTGTTATTCTGACTCAGACCGGCGAGTACTTCAACGCCATCGGCAGAATGGTCATTACCGAAGACGGCATTGAGACCTCCCTCATTACCGCATGGGAAGGCTCCGACGAAGAAGTCGCTGCCATCAAGAACGAATGGATCACCAAGATCGACGAGCAGCTGGGCGAAGTCATCGGCCATGCCGAAGTTACCTTCGATAACTACGACGAGACCGGCCGTCTGGTTCGTAAGATGGAAACCAACACCGGCGACTTTGCTGCCGATGCCCTGTACTATCTGTTTGACAACATGGGCCTGGATGTAGACGTTGCCATTATGAATGGCGGCGGCGTCCGCAACAAGGCCATCACCGGCGACATCAGCTACAAGACCTGTAAGGAAATCCACACCTTCGGTAACGTGGCTTGCCTACAGACCATCACCGGTCAGCAGCTTCTGGATGCTCTGGAATGGGGCGCAAGAGATGCCGGCACCGGCAAGGAGTGCGGCGGCTTCCTCCATGTTTCTGGCATCACCTATGAGATTCATCCCTATATCGAGACCACTGTCCAGAAGGACGACAAGGGCGTTTGGACCGGCGCTCCCACCGGCGAGTACCGTGTAAAGAACGTTAAGATCCTGCAGGACGGCGAATATGTCGATCTGGATCTGGAAGCTAAGTACAACCTGGCTGGCTATAACTACACCCTCCGTGACCTGGGTGACGGCTTCGCCATGTTCGATGGCGCTGTGAACGTTCTGGACTATGTCATGGAAGACTACATGGTTCTGGCTAACTATGTCAAGTCCTTCCCTGTGGACGAGACTACCGGCCTGCCCACCATCACCGCTGACAACAGCCCCTATGGCGATGTCTACGGCGAAGGTAGAATCACCTTTGAAGTTCCTGCTTCCGAGGACGAAATCGTTATCTACTACACCAACGACGTCCACACCTACATCGACACCGACCTTTCCTATGACAACCTCGCCAACCTGAAGCAGGTTACTGCCGACTATGCTGCTGGCGTTCTGCTGCTGGACGCAGGCGACCATGTCCAGGGTACCGCTTACGGCTCCATGGACAAGGGCAAGACCATTATTGACCTCATGAATGCTGCCGGCTACGATGTGGCAACTCTGGGCAACCACGAGTTCGACTATGGCATGGACGGCGC
>JAZQXK010000034.1:0-2831 GCA_045632785.1 Faecousia sp. | reverse complement strand
GATTATCTTTATCAGACAGATTTTGATCCGGAGGATCCCCGGGTGCTGATCATCGACGGCTGCTATGTGGCAGTTTTGGAAGAAGCGTAAATAAAAAACCGCTCTGTTGCACTGGGCAACGGAGCGGTTTTCATAATTATTTGACAAATTCAATCACAACGCGGCGGTTGGGGTCTGTGCCGATAGAATGGGTGGTGATATTGTCCATCTCCTGCAGGGTAGCGTGGATCAGATGACGCTCATAAGCGTTCATGGGCTCCAGAGTGGTGCGGCGGCGAGCCTTCAGAACCTGCTGCGCCTTCTTACGGGCATACTTGCGCAGGCTATCCTCACGCTTGGCACGGTAGTCCTCAGCATCCACATTGATGCGGATGTGACCCTCTACATTTCGGCCTACGGAGTAGTTACACAGATGCTGGATGGCATCCAGGGTATCTCCCCGGCGGCCAATCAGATAACCCAGATCCTCGCCTACCAGTTCTACTTTGTATGTATTGTCCTCACCTTTTACAGCATGAGGAACAGCGGTGGAACCCATGTTCTCCAGCAGACCCTTGAGGAACTGCTCAATCTTTTCTTCCACGCTGCCGGGTTCGGCAGGGGCGTAGACCTTGGGCTCCTTGGGAGCTTCCACCTTCTTTTCGGGACGGGGCTTGCGCTCGGCTTTGGGAGCGGCAGGCTTTTCAGTCTTGGGGGCTTCCACCTTGGGCTGGGGCTTGGGGGCTTCTGCCTTGGGCTGAGGCTTGGGAGCTTCTGCCTTGGGTTCCGGCTTCTTTACGGGAGCGGCAGCCTTCGGCTTACTTCTGGAGGCGCTGCCCAGAGCGCTCTTGGGAGCGGCAGGAGCCAAATCGGGAGCTTCGTAGGTTACCTGGACCTTGGCACTCTGAGCGCCGAAACCCAGGAAACCGGGCTTGGCCTGCTGCAGCACCTGGACGGAAACACTATCCCGATCCAGACCCAGCTGGGTCAATGCAGCTTCAATGGCAAGATCAATGGTCTTGCCGCTGGTAACGATGGTTTTTTCCATATATAAATTATTCCTCCGTGTATCGGTTGGGGTCATAGGCACGGCCTTTGCAGTAGGGGCGGTCCTTGATGCCGGACATGCAATCGTCGTTGCTCTCTTCTTCAATAACGATGCCCTTCTTTGCGGCATACTCCTTGGCAGCGGCAGCCTTGGCAGCGGCCTCCTCAGCCTTTTGCTTCTGCTGCAGCTTCTTCTTGCTGGTATTTTCGGTAATGCCGTCGGGGTTAGCGGCTCGCTTTTCAGCGCGAATCCGCTCCTTCTCTGCTTCGGCATCCAGCTGAGCCTGGTAACGAGCCAGACGCTCCGCATCCTCAGCATCGTAGATCTTGCGGTAATGCTTCGTCAGGATCATATCCTCAATGGTACGCACCACACCGCCGACGAACCAGTAGATAGACAGACTGGCCGGCACGGTGAAGCCGATCCACAGGGACATGACGGGCATCATCCACATCATCATCTTCATGGACTGGTTGGATTGAGATTTCTCAGCGGCCTCCTTATCCTGGATGCCCTTTTCGTTGGTAATGACGGAGTTGTTCATCTTCTGGGAAATCAGAGTCTGCAGCAGCTGGCTGCCAGCGCTGATGACAGGGATCAGGAACAGACCGATGTGGGCCCAGTTCCAAATCCACTCAGAGCCAAAGACGTTAAACTCGGGGATGGAACCCAGGTTCAGGCCCAGGAAGTTGAAGTTAATACCGGCCAGAGTATCGGCACTGATGCCGGGAATGGCGGCCTTGATCTGCTCAGCGAACTGAGGGATGGCCTGGGTGGCGATAACCTGGTTATAGTACTCGTTGCTGCTGAACAGATTGGGAGCGCCTTCCTTGATGATCTCAACAATCTTGGCGGCGGTTTCGGGGGTCTCGCCCAGCAGGTAAACGATGGGTTCGCGGATCATGGTCAGCAGGGGCCACAAAATCAGCAGGGGTACAAAGCTCCACAGGCAGCCGCCGCAGCCCATAGTAGCGCCTTCTTCTTTCTGAAGGGCCTGCATGGCTTCCTGCTGCTTCGCCTGATCATTGGCATATTTCTGTTGGATCTCCTGGATCCGGGGCTGGAGCCGGGACATCTTCATGGTGCTTTTCTTACTCTTGGCGGTGATGGGCAGCAGAACCAGCTGAACCAGCACGGCGAAGATGATCATAGCGAAGCCGTAATTGTTCGTCAGATCATACAGAAAAGAAAGAAGCCAGGCAAAGGGAACGGTAATAATTTTTTCCATTGACGGTACTCCTTGTAGAAGTCATGGTACGGGGTCAAAAAAGTCACCTTTGTAGAATGGATTGCAGCGCAGCAGCCGGCAAAAAGCCAGCCATCCGCCTTTTAGTGCCCCGTATTTCGTAATAGCCTCGTAGGCGTACTGAGAACAAGTGGGAGTGAAACGACAGCGGGGTGGAGAAAGGGGAGAAATGGAACGCTGATAAAATCGGATCAAGGCCAGAAACAGTTTTTTCATGGTTGGTCTTCCCTTAAAATGCCGCTCTTTTGAGAAAGGGAAAGAAAACCCTCTGTCAGCTTGTCAAAGGGCGCAGTGATTGCCCGGCTGCGGGCTACCACAACAATGTCCCAGCCGGGCTGGAACTTGTCCTCGTTCAAGCGGTACACTTCCCTAAGACGGCGGCGAATCCGGTTGCGGATGTGAGCCTTACCCAGCTTTTTGCTGACGGTGATGCCCACCCGATTGGTATCCGTCCGATTTTTTCGTGCGTAAAGCACCAGATACGGACCGGCCTGCCCATCGGTGTGATACAGCCGGCGGAAAATGTGATTCAGTTTCAAAGAGCTTGAAAATTTCATA
>JAZQXK010000033.1:0-12376 GCA_045632785.1 Faecousia sp. | reverse complement strand
TGCCTTCTTAGAGTACAACCACTATGCCAGCGGGGACTACTACGGCACCCCCGCCCAGCCCATTGTGGAGGTTCTGGAAGCAGGTGGGATTGCACTTCTGGATGTAGACCCCAACGGTGCCTTTCAGGTGCAGCAGCGGTGTCCCGATGCGGTTCTCATTTTCATTGCGCCCCCCAGTATGGCTGAATTGAGAAGAAGACTGGAAGGCCGCCAGGATACACCTGCGGAGAAGATTGCGGCACGGATCGCCCATGCCCGGTGGGAGATCCGGCAGGCACACAAGTACCAGTATTTGGTGCTGAATGATGAAGTAGATTCCTGCGTGGATCGGTTGGAGGCCATTTTTGCAGGCAAAGCCGAAGCGCAGAGCAGCTTATTTGAGAATAATTCCGAGCTTTATATTTTGAAGGAGGTTCATTAACATGCTTTATCCCCCTATGGCTACTCTTTTGAAGAACATCCCCAGCCGTTATCTGCTGGTCAATGTGGTTGCCAAGAGAGCCCGTCAGATTGCCATTGAGGCCGAGGCCAACGAGATCACCCTGGAAGATAAGCCCGTCACCCTGGCGATCCGGGAAGTGGCAGAAGGCAAGCTGACTGCCAACCTGAAAAAGACCTATACCGAGTAAAAGATCTCACAGCCCACAGAATGAAACGCCGAAAGGAGATGGCCTATGTCCAATATTGCCAAAATAGCTGTCTCTGCGGCGATTTATTCCATTGACAAGCCCTATAGCTATGCCGTCCGACCCGGCCTTTCGGTTATGCCGGGGGTGCGGGTCATGGTTCCTTTTGGACGGGGTGACCGCATGGCAGAGGGCATTGTCCTTTCTGTGGAAGAAGGAAACGAGGCGGAGCTGAAATGGGTGGAGCAGGCGCTGGATACGGTGCCGGTGCTGTCTGCCCCTATGCTCCGCCTGGCTGCTTTCCTGCGGGAGCGATACTTCTGTACCTTCTACGAAGCCGCCAGAGCCATGCTCCCGGCGGGGCTTTGGTTTCAGGTGAAGGAAGAATATGCCCTGGTCGAGGGCGCACCCTGGGAAGGGGCAATGATCCGTCAGGAGGACGGAAAAAAGCTTTTGCAGCTCCTTCTGGAATTGGGTGGACGAGGGGAGTTTTCCCAGCTTTCTGCTGCCATGGGTGACGAAGAGCGCTGCAGAAATGCCCTGCGCTACCTCAAGGGGAAGAAATGGCTCACGGCGGAAACCCACATGAAGTCCAGAGTGAAGGACAAAACCCAGAAGGTTGCGGCTCTGGCAGTTCCGGCCCAGGAGGCTATGGATTATGTAAACCGAAAAGGAAGATCTGCCCTGGCGCAGAAGGCGGTTTTGGAGCTGCTTTCCCAGTTGGGAAGCTGCTCTGTAAAAGAGCTTTGCTACTACACCGGGGCCACCACTGCCACAGTCAACCGCCTGGAAAAGCTGGGCTTTGTGGTCTATCTGGAACAAGAGGTCTTCCGTTGCCGGGAGATCAAGCCCATGACCCTTTCCGGCCCCCTGACTCTCAACGAGGAGCAGGAGCAGGCTTTTTTGGAATTGAAGCAGCGGCAGGCCCGGGAAAATCCCGGTGTTGCCCTTCTTTACGGTATTACCGGCAGTGGCAAGACCATGGTCTATATCAAGCTCATTGCCCATACACTCTCCCAAGGAAAGACGGCAGTTTTACTTGTGCCGGAGATCGCCCTGACGCCCCAGCTTCTGAGCCTGATGGCTGCCTACTTTGGGGAGGATGTGGCTGTACTTCACAGCAGCCTCAGTGTAGGCGAGCGGTACGATCAGTGGAAGCGGGCAAGGGATGGCTCTGCCCGGCTGGTCATCGGCACACGCTCCGCAGTCTTCGCCCCCTGTGAAAATCTGGGGCTTTTGATCGTAGACGAGGAGCAGGAGCATTCCTATAAATCAGAAAATTCTCCCCGATACTGCGCCAAGGAGGCCGCCATTTATCGGGGTTATCAGACAGGTGCCTTGGTGCTTCTGGGTTCTGCCACACCTTCCGTGGAAACCATGCACCGAGCCAAAACCGGAATTTACTCCCTCCACTGTCTCCGGGGTCGTTACAACGGCAGAAGCCTTCCCCGGGTGGATATTGTGGACATGAAGCAGGAGCTTCGCCAGGGGAACGACTCTGTACTCAGTGAACCCCTGCGGCAGGCCCTCTGGGAGAAAATAGAAAAAGGGGAGCAGGCGGTGCTGTTCCTGAACCGGCGGGGCGCCAGCCGCATGATGCAGTGCGTGAGCTGCGGAGAAGTGCCGGAGTGTCCCCGATGCAGCGTGCGCCTGACTTATCACAGCGCCAACGGACGGCTGATGTGCCACTACTGCGGCTATTCTATCCCCATGCACCGCAGATGTCCTGCCTGCAATGGCCTTTTGAAGGAAGTCGGGGCAGGCACACAGCGGGTGCAGCAGGATTTGGAAATGCTGTTTCCCGGTGTAAAGGTTGCCCGCATGGATGCGGACACGGTCAGCGCTGCCAATACCCACGAAATGATCCTGGAGCGGTTCCAGAAGGAGAAAATGCATATCCTTCTGGGTACGCAAATGATCACCAAGGGGTTAAATCTTCCCAATGTTACCCTGGTAGGCGTGCTGGATGCGGATCTTTCCCTCTATGTCAGCAGCTACCGGGCAGCGGAAACCACCTTTAATATGCTGACCCAGGTGGTAGGCAGAGCAGGCCGGGGAGAAAAACCGGGCACAGCCATGATCCAGACCATGACCCCGGCTCATCAGGTCATAAATTTGGCTGCGCAGCAGGATTATGACAGCTTCTTCGACCTGGAGATCGGCCTGCGGCAGATCAAGGGCTGCCCACCCTTCGGAGATATTTATACCATTACCTTCTTCGGCCTGGAGGAGCAGCAGGTCATGTCCAGAGCTACAGTCTTTCGGGACAGGCTGGGGGCTACGCTGGCCGCCCAACCACAGGTGGGGCAGACCATACTGCTTGGCCCTGCCCCGGCGGTGATCGGCAAGGTGAACTACCATTACCGCTACTGTTTGACTTTACGGGCAAGCGGAAGTAAGCTTCTGCGGCAGCTTTTGGCACAGGCATTAAAGGCATTCCCCAAGGAGAAGGAAAATAAGGGCGTGTCCCTGTTTGTGGATGTGAATGGGTATGAATAGATCTGGGCTGACAGATAAAGGGTAAAGCATCCTCTTGGGATGGATTATCATTTTCTGCGGTGGAAGGAACCTTAACTTGTGGAGGAATAGCCTCCATTCAATCAAAAATTTCAGAATGGTTTGACCAAAAACGCAATGTGAACAGAAAGGAATGTGCTTTACTATGGCATTAAGAAATATTATGACTGAGCAGGAGCCGGCTCTGCACAAGGTATGCCGCCCTGTAACCAGCTTTGACGAGAAGCTCCACCGCCTTCTGGACGATATGGCGGAAACGCTGGAAAAGGCACAGGGTGCAGGTCTTGCCGCCCCCCAGGTGGGCATTTTGCGCCGGGTGGCTTTGGTAGACACCGGGGACGAGGTTCTGGAACTGGTAAATCCGGTGCTTCTGGAAACCGACGGCGAGCAGGAAGGCCCGGAGGGCTGTCTCAGTGTTCCTGGCAAGTGGGGCATGGTGAAGCGTCCCTATTATGCCAAGGTTCGGGCTCAGGATCGCTACGGCGACTGGTTCGAGGCAGAGGGCGAGGAGATCGTTGCCCGGTGCTTCTGTCATGAATTGGAGCATCTGGACGGCCACCTCTACACAGAGCGGGTCTCCCACTGGCTTACGGAGGAAGAACTGGAAGCACTGTACGAAGACGATTGCGACGAAGAATTTGAGGAAGAATCCGAAGAATAAGGGGGAATGATCATGCGAGTGGTCTTTATGGGCACACCGGATATTGCCGCCACCTGCCTGGAAGGGCTTTTGAAAGCGGGAATTTCCGTTTCTGCGGTATACACCAAGCCGGACACCCCTCAAAACCGGGGCATGAAGCTGACCCAATCCCCTGTAAAGCAGATAGCTGTGGCGGCAAATATTCCTGTTTATCAGCCCACTACCTTCAAAGATGACGCTGTTGCGGAGGAATTGCGGGCCTTAAAGCCCGATGTGATCGCTGCGGTTGCTTACGGCAAGATCCTTCCTCAAAGGGTGCTGGATATCCCCACAAAGGGCTGCATTAACATCCATGCCAGTGTTCTGCCGCAGCTTCGTGGCTCCGGGCCTGTGCAGTGGTCTATTTTAAGAGGCTTTGAGGAAACCGGTGTTACTGCCATGTATATGGCGGCAGAAATGGATGCCGGTGACATGATCGAGGTGCGGAAAACCCCCATTGATCCAGAGGAAAATGCCCAGAGCCTACTGGACCGCCTGGCTCAGATGGGCGCGGAGCTTCTGGTAGACACCCTGCGCCGCATGGAAGCGGGAGAGGTCAAAGGTACACCCCAGAACCACGAGAAGGCCACCTATGCCCCCATGCTGGATAAGTCTATGTGCCCCATTGACTGGGAAAAGACTCCCCAGGAGATCAAGAACCACATCCGTGGTTTAGACCCCTGGCCTGTGGCTACCATGACCTTGGAGGGCAAGCGCTTCCGGGTCTATACTGCCGCAATTTTGGACAAGACCACTGCAGAAGCCCCCGGAACTCCTTTGGGCGTGACCAAGACAGGACTGGAAATGGCCTGCGGCGGCGGTGGTGTGCTGGAAATCCGTACCTTGCAGGCGGATGGCGGCAAGAGAATGAGCGCGCCGGATTACTTCCGGGGACATCCTTTGGGAAAGTAGGGATTTTATGCCCGCAAGAAAAACCGCCCTTGGGGCACTGATCGCCTGCCGCAAGCAGGGCGCATGGTCTGATGGGGTGCTGAAAGAATATACCCTGACCCACCGCTTAGATCGCAGGGATGCGGCCTTAGCTTCCCAGCTTTGCTACGGTGTTCTTCAAAACAGGGCGCTTCTGGATTATCATTTAGGCGGTCTGGTCAAGGGAAAGTTAAAGGATCTGCAGCCGGTGGTGCTGGACATTCTCCGGTTGGGTCTGTACCAGATCCTGTTTCTGGATAAAATTCCCCCTTCCGCAGCCGTCAATGAAGCGGTGGAGCAGGGGAAGAAATATGCCAATGCCAGAGCAGCGGGGCTCATTAACGGGGTTTTGCGCAATGCTCTGCGGCAAAAAGAAAAGCTGCCCTCCCCGGAAGACCTGGCTACCCGCTATTCTCACCCCCAAAAGCTGGTTGAACTTCTTTCTAAGGAAATGACTGCCCAGGAGCTGGAAAACCTCCTTCGGGCGGACAACGAAGCCCCGGAAACTGTGGTGCAGCTGAACCCTATGAAGATTACCCCGGAGCAGTTTCATAAAGAGATCAGCGAAGCAGGGGGTACAAGCAAGGATCACCCCTGGCTCTCTAACTGCGTCACCATTTCCGGAGTGGGCAGTGTGGACAAGCTGCCCTCTTTCCAAAATGGCTGTGTCTATGTGCAGGATGCGGCATCCCGGCTGGCAGTGCGCTGCGCCGGGCTTCTGCCGGGTATGAAGGTGCTGGATGCCTGTGCCGCTCCCGGTGGAAAGAGCTTTGCCGCTGCCATCGATATGGAAAACCGGGGGGAATTGACCTCCTGCGATATTCACAAGCACAAGCTGTCCCTCATCGAAAAGAGCCGGGACAGGCTGGGACTGAACATCATTTCCGTGAAAGAGCAGGATGCTTCCCAATTTGTGCCTTCCTGGGAGGGGCAGATGGATGCGGTTTTGGTGGATGCTCCTTGCAGCGGCTTGGGAATCATCCGAAAGAAGCCGGATATTCGCTATAAAGAGTTGGGACAGACGGAAAATCTTCCTGCCATCCAGCTTAACATTCTAAACAATCAGGCCCGGTATGTGAAAAAGGGCGGTGTGCTGCTGTACTCCACCTGCACCATTTTGCACCGGGAAAATCAGGGGGTCGCAGAAGCCTTCCTGAAGGAGAATCCCGATTTTATCACGGAACCCCTGCCCCTTCCGGAGGATATCCCCAATGACGGAAGCGGTATGCTGCGGCTTTTACAGGGGCAATACCACACAGACGGCTTTTTTATCTGTAAAATGCGGAGGAAGTAATGAAAACCGACATCAAATCCATGACTTTGGAGGAAATGAAGTCTGCCATGAAGGCTCTGGGCTTGCCGGCCTTCCGGGCAGGACAGATCTACACCTGGCTTCATCGGGGTGTGACCTCCTTCGAGGATATGACTAATCTCTCCAAGGATTTAAGGGCAAAGCTGGACGAAAGCTATGCCATCACCGCCCCCAAGGTGGTGCGCAAGCAGGAGTCTGCCCGGGACGGCACAATTAAGTATCTTTGGCGGCTGTCCGACGGCAACTGTGTGGAAACTGTCCTCATGCGCTACCACTACGGCAATACGGTCTGCATTTCTTCTGAGGTAGGCTGCGCCATGGGCTGCGCTTTCTGCGCTTCCACCCAGGGCGGTCTGGTACGGCGGCTGACGCCCTCAGAAATGCTGGATCAGGTGCTTTTTACCTCCTTGGATTCCGGGTTGCCCATTTCCCACATCGTTCTCATGGGCATCGGAGAGCCACTGGATAACTTCGACACGGTCATGCGCTTTTTAGAGCTGGTGAACAGCCCCGAGGGGATGAACATCAGTATGCGCCACATTAGCCTGTCCACCTGCGGCCTTGTGCCGAAAATTCAAAAGTTGGCGGAAAAGAAGCTGCAGCTTACCTTGTCCGTGTCCCTTCATGCCCCCTCCGATGAGATCCGCAGCACCATTATGCCCATCAACCGGGCTTACCCTGTGGATGTGCTGCTGCAGGCATGCCGGGATTATTATGAGGCTACCGGACGGCGCATCTCCTTTGAGTATGCCATGATCCGGGATGTAAACGACACGGAAAGCTGCGCAAGGCTGCTTTTGAAGAAGCTGAAGGGACTGCCCTGCCATGTGAATCTGATTCCCCTGAACGAGGTGGCAGAAAGCCCCTTGCACCCCAGCACCAGAAAGTCTGTTGCCCGATTCCAGCAGATTTTGGAGGAAGGCGGCGTGACGGCTACGGTGCGCCGTACCCTGGGCGGTGACATCGATGCTTCCTGCGGTCAGCTTCGGAGAAATTACGAGAAAAACAGAGAAAAAGGGGAATAAGGCGGCAGAATCCTTCAAATAATGTTGGCCTTTCTCCCTGAAATGGCAATATACCCATTGCAAAACCATGGAAAAACTGCTATAATATACGAATATCAAGAAAAAGGAGGTAACGCCTATGCAAGCATGGGGCTTGACAGATCCCGGCTGTGTCCGCACACAGAATCAGGACAACTTTGCAATCAAACCATTCGGCACAAATTGCTATTTATGTGTGGTCTGTGACGGCATGGGCGGTGCCAAATCCGGCAACATTGCCAGCGCCCTTGCCATGGACATTTTTGTGCAGGCAGTGGAGCGCATCCGTTTCGACGGGATGACCCGGAAGGAAATGGAGCAAATGCTGCGCATCGCTGTGAAGCAGGCCAATGACACTGTTTTCGATCAGGCTCAGCAGTTTGCGGACTTTGCCGGCATGGGAACCACACTGGTTGCCGCCTATTTGGAGGGAAGCACCTGTGTTGTGGTAAACGTAGGGGACAGCCGGGGATACTTTCTTAATTGGGGTCATGTGCGGCGAATCACCACAGATCATTCTCTGGTGCAGCTGATGATGCTGCGGGGAGAGCTTACCCCGGAGCAAGCCAGAACCTACCCCGGCAAAAACTTAATCACCCGTGCCATTGGCACAGAAGCTTCGGTGGAATGTGATATTTTCCACCTGGATGTGGGAAAGGGCGACTATCTGCTTTTGTGCAGTGACGGTCTTTCCAATTTGGTAGATGAACAGGAGATCCTCTTTGAAGTGATCCACGGTGTCCATAAGCAGCAGTGCTGTCAAAGACTTTTGGGGATTGCAAAGGAGCGGGGCGCGCCGGATAATGTCACCAGTATTCTGGTGCAGATATCTTAGGCTAGCCCATGAATGAAAGGAGTTCTCTTTATGGATAAATACATAGGCCGTCTGTTGGACAATCGGTATGAGATCCTTGAAGTGATCGGTACCGGTGGTATGGCTGTGGTTTATAAGGCAAGATGCCATCGTCTGAACCGACTGGTAGCCTTGAAAATTTTGAAAGACGACTATTCTCAGGATGAGGAGTTCCGCCGCCGCTTCCATGCGGAAAGCCAGGCAGTCGCCATGCTGAACCATCCCAATATTGTCAATGTGTACGATGTTTCCACCGATGGAGATGCGGACTACATTGTTATGGAGCTGGTGGACGGCATCACCCTGAAGCAATATATTGAGCGCCGGGGTGGCTATCTCAACTGGAAAGAGTCCCATCACTTTGCCATGCAGATCGGCAGAGCCCTGGAGCACGCCCACAATCAGGGCATCGTCCACCGGGATATTAAGCCCCACAATGTGATGATCCTGAAAAACGGCTCTGCCAAGGTCACAGACTTCGGCATCGCCCGGGTTATGTCCTCCCAGAACACCCTGACCAAGGAAGCACTTGGCTCTGTGCATTATATCTCCCCGGAGCAGGCCAAGGGCGGCAGAGTAGACAGCCGTTCCGACATCTACTCTCTGGGCGTTGTGATGTATGAAATGCTCACAGGCAGACCCCCTTATGACGGAGAATCCCCGGTGGCTGTGGCACTGCAGCATATTGCCGGCGGCGCGGCTATGCCCAGCACTCTGAATCCCAACAATCCCGGCGGCCTGGAGCAGATCATTATGCGGGCCATGTCCGTTGACCCGGACAAGCGCCATACCACCATTACCTCCATGCTCTACGATCTGGAGGAGTTCCGCCAGGATCCCAACATTCTGTTTAACTATAAGGTTGCCACTGTACCTCCTGTGGCAGCTCCCAGACCCATTTCCCAGACCGCACCCCGGAAGCCCACCGGCACAGCAGCGCAGCGGGCGGCAGGAGCACCCCGTCCCCGTACGGCTGCCGGTGCGGGCCGCACAGGCGGCGCAGCGAACCACGCAGGTGCTGCCAAGAAACCGAAACAGCCCCAGTCGGAGCCGGAGCAGGAAAAGAGCAATAAGGGAATACTCATTGCCATTATTTCCTGCGTTGCGGTTCTGCTTCTGGCAGTCATTATCCTGCTGGTCAGCATTTTGGGCGGCGGTGGCGGTGATGACCCCATTAAGGTGCAGATTCCCAGCCTGGTGGGCAAGGTCTATGAGGAACTGGACAAGAAAGACTACCCAACACTCACGATCCTGGATGAAACCTATACCTTCCACGACACTGTTCCTGCGGGCCAGATTATTTCCCAGGAGCCCGATGCCGGAGAACTGGTGCAGGAGGGCACAGAGGTCAAGCTGGTCATTAGTCTGGGTGTCCAGACCGACGAAATGCTGGATCTTACCGGCAAATCCAAGGATATGGCTAAGGAACTGCTGGACGAACTGAAAGATTTGAGTTTGACCGTCATGTTTGACGAGGAAAACAGCGCCGAAGTGGAAGCCGGTTCCATCACCAGAACCGAGCCTGCCGCCGGTTCTACCCTCACCAAAGGACAGACCGTTGTGCTTTGGGTCAGCAAAGGGCCCCTGACCATGCTCATGGAGGACTACAGCGGCAAGACCAGGGAAGCAACGAAAGCCCTTTTGGATGCCAAGACCGACATGAAGCTGAATCTGGTCTTTACAGAGGAGTCCAGTGAAACTGTGCAGGAAGGTCTGGTCATCCGCACCGAGCCGGGTGCAGGTGAGTCTGTGGCCGCCGGTGCAACTGTGACCGTAGTAATCAGTACAGGCAGTGACATCGTTTTGACCAAGGTTCCCAAGGTGGTGGGCATGGATATTTCCAAGGCCTCCAGCATCCTCAAGGACTACAATCTGAAGTGTGAGTACGAAAGCGTGGAAAGCGAAACCACCAAGGACGAGGTTTTGACCCAGAGCGTAGAGGCTGGGCAGAGTGTGCCGGAGGGTACTGTCATTAAGCTGACCATTTCCGCAGGTCCCAAGGAAACAGAGCCCACAGAACCGCCCAAAGTCTCCAAGACCGTGATCTTCAAGCTGCCCTCTGACATTACCGTGGCATACAGCATTATGGTCTATGCCGGCGGTGAGCCTGTGGCAGATGAATACCTGGTAGAGCCCGGTGATACAGAAGTACCTATGAGTCTGGACGGTATCGGCGTAGCCTATTTCGACTTCTATGTTAACGGCACCTGTGTAGACAGCTTCCGGGTGGACTTCACCACGGAGGGCACGGAAACCGTTACCTTGGTATTTACGGTGAATCCATGACAGGAAGAATTATTCGCTCCTTGAGCGGCTTTTATGAAGTAGAAGCAGAGGGCAGGGTTGTAACCTGTCGCGCCAGAGGCCACTTTCGCAAGGAAGGATTGAGCCCCCTTACCGGCGATCTGGTGGAGATATCGCTCTCCGGAAGCAAAGGAATGGTAGAGCGGATCCTTCCCCGGAAAAACAGCTTTATCCGTCCCGCGGTTGCCAATCTGGATGCCTTAGTGGTATTCTGCGCCAATGTTAATCCGGTGACAGAGCCTTTCCTCATTGACCGGGTAGCGGCTATTGCGGGCAACCAGAATGTGCCGGTTCTCCTTTGCGTCAACAAAACTGATTTGGACCCCGGGGAAAAACTGGAACGGATCTACCGCCACGCAGGTTTCCCGGTCTTCTGCACCAGTGCTTCCACTGGAGCGGGAATCGAAGAACTGCGGCAGGCCATTGCCGGAAAGTTTGTGGCCTTCACTGGAAACTCCGGTGTGGGAAAAAGCAGTGTGCTTAACCGCCTGTGCCCGGATTTGGCCTTGCCTGTTGGCGCGGTTTCGGAAAAACTGGGCAGAGGACGGCACACCACCCGCCACGTGGAGATCTACCGTCTGGACGATACTACCTTCGTTGCTGATACGCCCGGTTTTTCCTCCTTTGATACAGACCGGATGGAAGTGATCCTGAAGGAGAATCTTCAGTATGCCTTCCCGGATTTTGCGCCCTTTCTTGGCAGTTGTCGCTTCCATGACTGCGCGCACCTGAAAGAACCGGGGTGCGCCGTGCGGGAGGCTCTGGAACATGGAGAGATTGAGAAAAGCCGGTATGACAGCTATGTGAAGCTCTACGAAAAGGCGAAAGAGATCAAACTGTGGGAAATCGAACCCTAAAACCAATAGAAAATGCTCCTTGGCTTGCACACACGGCAGGACAAGGAGCTTTTTGTGGCGCATTATATATTTTGCTCTCTTAGTTCTATGTAAAAATATTCCAGTTGATCCGGTATCATACAAAAATCTATCCCGTTTCCCAGGTGAAAATAGATATTATTTGGAAGTCTGTTTCCTTTACAAGCTGTCTGGGCTTTGATTTCGTCAAAATTTCTCATGAGGAAGGAATAAGTGTGGGTGCTTTCTACGGTTACCCCTAAAATTTTCTGATCTTCATATGTCAGGAGAAACTGCTGGCCTAAGTCGTAATAGTAATTCTGACGAAGCGTTCCGCTCTCCAGAGGTACAAGACCGAAGGTTTTCCTGATTCGGATCTCCCAGGGACGCATGGTCCGGTATTGCACCATGCCTTCCCCCTCCACCCGCAGCTCCAGAACAATTTTATCAAATAGAAGCAGCACTGGACCGCCCATATAAGAAAAATCATAGAAATTATCTTTGTGTCCAAAAGAATCTACATAGCCCCACAGGTCTGCGTATACCTTTTTTAGGATCATATCCTTGCAAAAACCGTTGAGAAGGTGTTGCAACTCTTTGTAGGAGTAGGAAAACACAGGCTCGTGGTCCGGGGTAAAAATACTGGAATAGGAAAGCTCAAGAGAGTTATGGTCAAACATTGATAGTCACCTCCCATTTAGACTCTATCATATTATGTGTGCAAAAAGAGTGACACAATATAAAATTTCCGCTCCGGGGCAAACCCAGAGCGGATTGTTTTTACTTAGTAGCCGATCCATGTGCCTACAAACAGCACGGCAATGGAAATCAAAAGGAGAAGAAGCTGCAGCTTCCACGTCCATTTCAGCCACTTCCAATAGGAAACCTTGGCCATGGACAGGCCGATGAGCAGCACCGGGTTGGTGGGCAGGATCACATCGGTAAAGCCGTCTGCCATGCAGTAGGTAAGGATCACAAGCTGGGGAGAGATGCCCAGAGCTTTGGTAATGGGCAGCACAATGGGCATAACCAGGAAAATTTTGGCGGAGGCAGAGCCAATGAAAAGCTGCAAAAACAGGATCAGCACATAGATCAGCAGGATGGTAACAAACTGCCCCTTTCCTTCCAGGAAGCCCAGAACGAAGTGCATCACCGTGTGGATAATGTTGCTTTCTGCCATGACCAGCTTCACAGAGGAAGCAATGGCGATCATGGCAACTGCCGGGATCATGGCAACTGCACCCTTGACAAAGCAGGA
>JAZQXK010000032.1:0-4638 GCA_045632785.1 Faecousia sp. | reverse complement strand
CCCACCACCCTCTCTGCATCCCAGCTCCGCAGGCTTATGGAGGAAGTGAACCGTTCCTTCGACCTTTCCGGCTGCCTGGAATACACCGTAGAAGCAGGCAGACCCGACACCCTGTCCCCGGAAAAGCTGCAAGTCATATATGACTTAGGGGCAAGGCGTGTCAGCATCAATCCTCAGACCATGGATAACCATGTTTTAGAGCTTTGCGGACGGAAGCACAAGGCCGAGGAAATTCCCCTTGCTATGGAAATGGCAAGAAAAGCAGGCTTTGAAGCGGTCAACATGGATCTCATTGCAGGTCTGCCCGGAGATTCTGTGGAAGGCTTCCGGGATTCCCTTGCCAAAGTCGCCGCCATGGATCCGGAAAATATTACGGTGCATACCCTTGCCTTAAAAAAGGGTGCTGCCCTGTACCAAAACCCGGAGCAGCTTCCCACAGACGAAGAAGTTGCCCAAATGGTGGCCTATGCCAACGAGTATCTCCGCAGCCTGGGCTATGTACCCTACTATCTGTACCGGCAAAAATATATGTCCGGCAGCTTTGAAAATGTAGGCTGGTGCAGGCCGGGCACTGCGTGTCTGTACAATATTTACATGATGGAGGAGCTGCACTCCATTATTGCCCTGGGTGGCGGTGCTATGAGCAAAGTCAACCTCCCCGGCGGCAAATTGGAGCGCTTCCCCCACCCCAAATATCCCCAGCAGTATTTAGAGCGGCCTCAGGCCATTCTGGAAGAAAAGGAAGCCCTGTTCCGTTTGCTGGAAACGACCCTTCATAAGGAGTAAGTACCATGGATATTCTCATTTCCAACGCAACCATCGTCACCATGGACGAGGCTATGCACATCCATTTCGGCGGTCATCTTGGCATCACCGGAGAGAAAATCACCTATGTGGGCAAGGATGCCCCCAAGGAAACCCCGGAGAAGATCATCGACGGCACCGGCATGGTGCTGATGCCCGGTCTTATTAACTGCCACACCCATTTGGCAACCACCCTCCTTCGGGGTGCAGCGGAAGACTGCTCCCAGGGGCAGTGGTTCCAGGACTACATCTTCCCCCGGACAGACCGGCTGGACAAGGAAGCCACCCGGGCAAGCATTGACCTCGCCCTGGCTGAGTGTCTGCGCTTCGGTGTGACCTCCGTATCCGATCTGTACGGCTTCCCGGAAGTCACCGCCCAGGCCATTTGCGACGCAGGCATGAAGGCCAATATCGCCCTTCCCCTGTCCCTGTATGCTCAGGAGGATGGGGACTTTGACTTTGAGAAAGACCCGGCCTGCAAGGAATTCTGCGCCCTTGTGGAAAAGTGGCACGACTTCGATCACGGACGCATCCGCATTGACGCAGGTCTGCAAGGGGAATACACCGGAGATCACCGCCTGTGGGAGCCTTTAAGCAGCTTCGCCATGGAAAAAGGCTTAGGGATCCAGGTGCATCTGTCCGAAAGCAAACCTGAACACGAGGACTGCCTGGACAGAACCGGTCTCACCCCGGCTCAGCTTCTCAGCTGCCATCATGTGACTGATGTGCCCATGAGCGCCGTAGGCTGCGCTGCCCTGGAAAAGGACGATATGGCTCTTCTGGGCAGAAAAAAGGCCAGCGGCATTGTCCTTCCCGTGTCTTCCATGAAGTTTGCCCAGGGCATTGCCCCGGTAACAGAAATGGTGAAATCCGGGATGAATGTGGCGCTTGGCACAGACTCCGCTGCCGCCAACAACAATCTAGACCTCTTTGAGGAAATGAAGCTTCTTTCCCTCTGCGCCAAAATGAAAGAAGGGAACCCCGAAGCCCTGCCCCCCCAGGCTGCCTTAATGATGGCAACGGTGTGCGGCGCAAGAGCCCAGGGAAGAAGCGGACAGTGCGGTATGTTAAAGACCGGACTGGATGCGGACCTGATTTTGGTTGACTTTACCGCTCCCCATCTCATGCCCAGCCACGATGTATACAGCTCTCTGGTGTATTCCGCAAGAGGAAATGATGTGGCTTTGACCATGGTAAGGGGCAAGGTTCTCTACGCAGGCGGCAAGTTCCACACCATAGATTTGAGCGATACTGTGCAGAAGGTGTGGGAGTACGCACTGCCAAAGGTGCTGGAGCCTGCGGCCAAAGAGCCTTTGGCTCAGTGAAATTCGCCCCTTCGGGCGAGTGAAATAGCTGCGCTGTGAAATATTTGCTTCGCAAATGTGAAATTGACCCTGTGGGTCAGTTGTGGTGTCCCCTTGCGGGGACGGATTGAAAAATTTTTGTGCAGAGCAAGTTCACAAACAGCCAGTCAAACCATTTTTCAGCATTATCCTCCTCTCCCCCTGCTCCTTTCTCACCTCTTTCAGAAAGAAGGTATCTACTTGTCTTCCAACACCAACAAAAAGCAATCCTTCCTCCACGGTGCTGCCCTTTTGGCTGCGGCTGTGATCATCGTCAAGCTCATTGGCGCTGTGTACAAGATCCCTTTGGGTGGCATCATCGGTGACTCCGGCTTCGGCTACTTCACCACCGCCTATGACATCTACAGTGTTCTTCTCATGATCTCCACCGCCGGTCTGCCCGTTGCCATGAGCCGCATGATCGCAGAATCCGGCTCCCTGGGTAACTACGGTCAGATTGACCGCACCTATAAGACCGCAAGAGCCATTTTCTTCGCTCTGGGTCTGGGCGGCACTGTGCTCATGGTGGGCTTTAGCCATCAGTTAGCAGAGTTTATGAACTCCCCCAATTCCTGGGCGGCGATCATCTGCCTTGGCCCCTCTGCCCTCATTATGTGCCAGACCTCCGCTTTCCGTGGCTTCTTCCAGGGGCAGGGCAATATGCGCCCCACCTCCTTTAGTGAGGTCATGGAGTCCGCCTGCAAGCTGGCAGTAGGTCTGGGGCTTGCCATTGTTGTAATGCGCCTGACTCAGGATACAGCCCTTGCTGCCGGCGGGGCCATTCTGGGCGTTACGGTGGGTGCGGCTGTGGCTGTCATCTATATGTTCATTTCCTACCGCCGCTTCCGCAAGGAGCAGCCTCTGGTAGGCGGCCCTGTAATGAGCTACGGCGCAACAGCCAAAAAGCTTCTCGCCATTGCCATCCCCATTACCCTGGGCTCTGCAGGCCTGCAGATCATCAATCTGGTGGATGCCAAAATCGTCATGTCCCAGCTCATTGGCTCGGCTGGCTTTACCCAGATGCAGGCCGATGAATTAAAGGGTATCTACAACTTTACCCAGACCATCTTTAACCTCCCCTGCGCCTTCATCCCCCCCATTACCATCAGCGCCATTCCTGCCATTACGGAAGCCCTGACCCTAAAAAAGCATCAGGCCGCCCAAAAGCTGGAAGAATCCGCTGTCCGTGTAACCGGTCTTCTCACCATGCCCTGCGCCATCGGTCTGATGGTGATGTCCGGGCCGGTTATGTCCATGCTCCGGGGCTATACCGGAAGCGAGCTGTCCACCGCCTCCAATCTTCTGGGTGTTTTTGGCATCTGCGTGGTGTTTAATGCCATGGTACTGGTAACCAATGCCATGATGCAGGCGCACGGTCATGTGAATCTGCCGGTAATCAATATGTTCATTGGCGGGCTTGTGAAGATCCTTGTAAACTACATCTTAGTCAGCAACCCCAACATCAACATCCAGGGCGCTCCTGTGGGAACCCTGTGCTGCCATCTGTCCATTACGCTCCTGAACATCTTTGCCATGCGCAAGGTTCTGCCCCGTGCCCCCAAAATCACAAAGAACCTGCTCAAGCCCCTCCTGGCCGCAGCCGTTATGGGTGCAGCCGCCTGGGGTACAAAGGCCGTTCTTGCCCAGTTTACAGACAGCCGCATTATGATCTGCATGGCTCCCATTGTGGTAGCCGTGGCAGTTTACGCTGTAATGATCGTGCTGGTAAAGGCTCTGACCTACGAAGACTGCGCCCTGCTTCCCAAGGGCGAGAAGATTGCAAAGCTTCTGAAATTAGAGAAAAAATCCTGAGTACCACATTTTCCCTTGCCATTTGGGGCAAAATATGGTAGTCTTTACAGATGTACGGACGTTACCTGCAACCTAATCAGAAATTAGAAAGAGGATACAGCTATGAACAAGACTGAACTGATCGCTTCCGTAGCCGCCAAGACCGGCATGAGCAAGAAGGATTCCGAGAAGGCTCTGGCTGCTGTGCTGGATGCTGTTACTGAGGCTCTGGCAGCCGGTGAGAAGGTGCAGTTGGTTGGCTTCGGCACTTTTGAGACTAAGCACCGTGAGGCTCGCATGGGCCGCAATCCCTCCACCGGTGAAGCCGCCGAAATCGCTGCCGCTACCCTACCCCAGTTTAAGGCCGGCAAGGCTCTGAAGGATGCCGTAAATCAGTAATTGCTAAAAAGGTCGCAGCCGGGTGTGGGCAGGGTATGTCCAGTCGGTTGCGGCCTTTTGAGCCTTCGGCATGAAGCCGAAGCCCCGGTGAATGGGCCCGGTGGCCGGAATGGATGGGAACGGAATGGCAAGGAAGCGGTAAATTCCAATTTATCGGGCCGTTTTCGATAGAAGACTGTAGGGCGGGGGCATGCCCCCGCCGGGCAGTATCGAAATTTTTGCACCGATTTTTAAGGCAAAACCCTTCGTTTCCCGTGTTATCGGCAATGCCTATCAAGGAATTGGTGCCCGGCTGGGGCAT
>JAZQXK010000031.1:0-10473 GCA_045632785.1 Faecousia sp. | reverse complement strand
GGCAAATATGGTATCAAGTCCCTGCTCTGCCCAAAACTCCAAGGCTTTCCCGTTTTCAGACAGGCAGATATTTTCCCCGTCCATGGAAATATCAAAATATCGGGGTGTTTGGTCTGCATCATTAGGATTGGGCACTCCCTGAATCCGGGTGGGCTCGTCTTCTGTGAAGGTGGGAGTACAAAAACTTGTGGTATACATATTGTGATACTCCGGCTCACCGTTTTCAAAGGCCAAAATAATAAATGAGAACACGCCGGAGGTATGGCCGCGCATAAGGAAGCACTGCTCCAGCACCCCATCGCCGTCAATGTCAAAGACTTTTGTGTCATGGCAGAGATCGGCAACATAGTCATAGGGGTCGGCATTTACCGGCAGTTCTGTGAGGGTAATGCTCTCCGTAGGCTCTTGGGCTCTAAAATACTCCCAAGCCATATTTTCGCAATTTTCCTCCTGCCGGTCTACAAACCAATGACAGTTGATGGCAAGCTCTGACAAATACCAAGGGAACTTCTCCCGAATATCCGTAGGATAATAGGTGCCATCTCTGGGTTCCCAATACTCCACCAGCTTATAGCTACCCTTTTCTTTTTTCACAGTAATCGCCGTGGGGATATGACTTCCGGACTGCACTGCCAGCTTGCCCCCTTCCAGGGTGTATTCCTGATAGAGAACCAGGGCATAAATGGTGGTCTGCCCACCCCTTTTCCGTGTACCCAGAACTTTCCAGTCCACACAGCAAGCTCGTCCGGCACTGTCCTTAGACTGATTCCGGTCTGCGATCTGGCAGTCAATAAACACCTGGAAGGCATCGTCCCGAAGCATGGGTGGGTCTGTGAGGAAGCAGGCCACCAAAACTACACAAGCCGTCACCGAAGCTAAGAGAATCCAGAATCCCGGCTTTTTATAATGAAGCACAGACTTGATGCGCCCTTTTACCCCCACTTCCCCAAAAGCCAATGGGCAGGCGGCAATGCTCTTTCGGGAAACAGAGCAGTTGATCAGGGCTTCGGCATAGGGCTTCTTGCTCTCCTGCCCCAATTCCCGAATTACCTTTTCATCACAGGCAAGTTCAATATCCCGGCAAAGAAGGACATAGCCCAGCCACAAAAGAGGATTGAACCAGTGAACCGCCAGAAGGAGGAATCCCAGAGGCTTCCACCAGTGGTCTTTCCGGCGCAAATGGGCTCTTTCATGGGCAAGAACATAGGACATATCCCCTTCTTCCATAGAGGAAGGAAGATAGATCCGGGGACGGAGCAAGCCCAGAATAAAGGGACTTTGGATCCGATCGCACAGGTAGACCTTCCCTTCCAAAGGCATGGCCTCCCGAACCTTACGGTAGATGCGGAAATAGGAAATCAGGGTATAAAGCCCCATGCCTGCCATTCCCACGACCCAAACCACTGCGGCAACAGCGGTCAAGACCTGTACCGGGTTCACGCTGGCACCGGGAATGGGTGCAAGATTTTGAGAAATGGCAGGATTTACTGCTGCGTTAATGGCAGGAATACCGCTATGAATGGTTGGAGCTTGACTGTACAAAATGCTTGTGGGTACAGTTTCACGGCTGGGAACCAGGCTCAGGGCACTTTCTAAGGTAAAGGGGCACAAAAGCCGCAGAGCCACCATACCCCACATGAGAACCGCCACCCATTTGGGTGCTTTTTTCAGCACAAGGCGCAAAACCAGCACCGCCAAAACAAGCCAGCTTGCGTTGATGCTCATATTGAGGATCTTCAGAAACAGAGATTCCATACTCATGCCTCCTCATACTCTGCCACCATGCGGCGCAGATGGGCGACTTCCTCCGGGGTGAGCTGCTTTCTGGCGGTAAAGGCCGCTAAAAATGCCGGAAGGGAGCCTTCAAAGGTTTCCTCCACAAATTTTTCACTTCGGTGGGCATAAAACTCCTCTTTGGAAACAAGGGAAGTCACAGTTCCCTTGTTGTTTTGGAAAATGCCCTTGTCGCAGAGCCGCTTCAAAACTGTGTATGTGGTGGATTTCTTCCACTGGAACACGGTTTCACACTGACGGGAAAGCTCTGTGGAAGAAATAGGCTCGTTCTCCCAAATCAGAGAAGCAAACCGGGCTTCCACCGCTCCCATTTGATAATCAGACATAAACACAGCCTCCTTTGTTCTACATTGTGTCGACCTATTGCTATTCTACACAATGTAGACCTGTCTGTCAAGTAGGACTGTCGGAAATATTTGTCCTTTTCATGGGGAAAAACAGAAATACAGTGATTGCAATATTCTTTTACCTATGCTATAATTATACTGCATTTGTACTGATATAATGGGTAGGAATGCAAAAGCAGCACAAAACCCTCTGTGGGCAGGAGACTCCCCGGTTTCGAAGCCATTCCCACTACAAAAACGAGAGAAGAAAGAGAAAAGGAAAGGTAAGATATGGATTCAATTTTACAGTTCTGGCAGCAGATGACCGCCAACCCCCTTTTGTTTATTGCGGTTACGCTGACCATGGGTGTTATTCTGGTCAACGGCTGGACAGATGCACCCAATGCCATTGCCACCTGCGTGGTCACAAGATGTATGCCCCCCAAGGCAGCTATCCTTATGGCAGCGTTGTTTAACTTCCTGGGCGTTTTCGTCATGACCATGATCAATGCCACCGTTGCCGAGACCATCACCAAAATGGTAGACTTTGGCTCCAATCCGGACTTGGCCATTATCGCTCTAAGCGCAGCGCTCTTTGCCATTGTTCTCTGGGCCACTCTGGCCTGGGTCTTCGGCATTCCCACCAGTGAGAGCCACGCTCTCATCGCCGGTCTTACCGGCAGCGCAATTGCCCTCCACGGCAGCTTCGAAGGTGTCAACGGCTCTGAATGGATCAAAGTCGTATACGGCATCGGCATTTCCGTGGCCCTCGGCTTTGGTCTGGGCTGGCTGGTGTGCAAGCTGGTCACCAAGATCTTCTACAAAGCCAACCGTCCCAAGACAGAGCCCTTCTTCCGCGGTGCTCAGATCGCAGGCGCCGCCTCCATGGCCTTTATGCATGGCGCACAGGATGGTCAGAAGTTTATGGGCGTTGTGCTGCTGTGCGTATACATGAGCCAGGGTCAGGGTCTTCCCTCCGACATTAACATTGCGCAAGACTATATGTGGCTGATGATCGTCTGCTCCGTGGTCATGGCTGCGGGCACTGCCATGGGCGGAAAGAAGATCATCAAGTCCGTCGGTATGGACATGGTCAAGCTGGAAAAATATCAGGGCTTCTCTGCGGACATTGCCGCTGCTCTGTCTTTGCTGTTCTGCTCTGTGTTCAGCCTCCCCGTTTCCACCACCCACGCAAAGACCACCTCTATTATGGGTGTCGGTTCTGTAAAGAGAGTTTCTGCCATCAACTTCGGCGTTGTAAAGGAAATGGTGATGACCTGGGTTCTCACCTTCCCCGGCTGTGGTCTGGTTGGCTTCCTCATGACAAAGTTATTTATGTTCATTTTCACTTGATAGAAAGGAAAGAGAAAAAATGGCTAAAGGTGATAAGTTCTATTTTGAAAACTTTGCTGCAAGCACAGCCCTGTCCAAGGAGGCTGCCTCCTATTTGGTTTCCTGTCTGGAAAACTACAATCCTGCTGAAATCGAGAAGATGCTGGAAACCATGCATGAGATTGAGCATCGCGCCGACGTGAAGAAGCACGAAATGAATGAGGCTCTGGCCAAGGCATTCGTCACTCCCGTTGACCGGGAAGATCTGGATATGCTGAGCCATCAGCTGGACGATGTGACCGACAAGATCGAAGAAGTCCTGCAGATGTTCTATATCAACAATGTGCAGACCATCCGTCCTGCCGCCGTGGAGTTTGCCAAGCGGATCGTTGCTTCCTGCAACCTTCTGTGCGATCTGATGAACGACTTTGAGAACTTTAAGCGCTCCAAGAAGATCCGTCAGCTCATTGTTGACCTGAACGATGTAGAAGAAGAGTGCGACAAGCTGTATCTGTCTTCCATGCGGGAGCTGTCTAAGAACGGCGAAGATGTGCTGACCGTCATTGCATGGCGTGACATTTTCGAGGGCTTCGAGGCCTGCGCCGATGCCTGCGAGCACGTCAGTGAGTGCATTGGCTCCGTCATTATGAAGAATACCTAAAAAGGTATGGAAAATCCCTCAGCGATTGCCGCTGAGGGATTTTTTGTATCAGTCAACTTTCATCTTTTGGTGTAATGACCAATGGCAGCAGAGGCAAAATGAGCAGTGCCTGCCCCGTGACGATCAATGTTATCACGGAAGCGTTCATCAGCAACATACATCTGCCCCAGCCCCATCAAAATAGGTTCGGTGCAGGTATAGTAGTTTTCCGTGATGTATGCTTGCAGTTTCTTTACAAGGCTCTGAGCAGCCGCAGAACAGACTGAGTTCCCGTCCTTCATGCAGGCTGCAAACTCTGCAAAAATTTTGCTCAAGCCCTCTGTCAGGGTGTTGAACCGATCCTCAGAGTAACCTGCGGTCTTCCGGGTAAATTCACCGTAGGTTTGGGTAGTACCCCATTTTGCTTTGGCTTCCGTCTTGTATTTTTCAAATTCACTGTTATCAAAGGCGCACATAACACTTTCTCCTTGCATTGCTTTGTCAATGGCTGAAATCAATCTCTCCAGCCGCTCTTTTCTCAGTAGAAGCAGGATTTTTTGATCTTCCAGGGCCTTACTTCTGTCATAATCCGGAGATGTCAAAATTTCCCCAATGCTTTTCAGGGAAAAATCCAGTTCCCGGTAAAAGAGAATCTCCTGCATCCTAAGAATAGACCGTTCGTCATAATAGCGATAGCCTGTGGATTTGTCCACGAAAGCCGGAGGCAACAAACCAATTTCATCATAATAATGCAGTGTACGCACGCTGACACCGGTAAGCTTTGCAAAATTCTTAATTCGCATTCTCATGGACATCCCCCCACAGAAGGAAGTATACACTATGATGGTACGTGAATGTCAAGCAGAATGCTGGCAATTTTTATATGCATGATACAACACTTTTTTAGACAGCGCAAAAAGACCGTGCCGTCTGCAGGCAGCACCTTATTCTGTTGTATTATGACTTGTTCTCAGCCCGGTATCCCTCTTTTTTGCTGATTGACATACGGAAATCGATCCCCATGGGGGGTGGGCAGGTATCCCAGGCTTCATCCTTGAGTTGTTGCAGCAGCTCAGGAGAAAGGTTATTGTCCAGCCCACGCTTCTTGGCCAGCAGAAGGGCATTATACTCAAACCAGATATCTGTCAGGCTTGTTTCGCCCTCCTTAATACCGGCATACTCCCGATGGAACAAGGGCTCTACAAAATCCAACTTCCTTAGCTTGATGGCTGTAGCAGCCGCGCAGAGAAGCATTCGATCGATATTGCGGATATGATCCGGGAGAGTTTGATAGAAGGCCCATGCCTTTTCATATTTCTCCCTTCCATTCAGAAGGATCATATACTCCGCGGCAAAGGCAAAATCCAGGGAAGCTGCATTCAGTTCTATGGCCTTGTCATAGTAATACTCTGCCAAGATCCATTCCTCTTCCTCCTGGGCAATGCAGGAAAGGCAGCGGTATGCCCACACAGAAGGCTCCAGCTCCACAGACCGCAAAAAGGCCTCTTTGGCCATCTGCCGGTACTTGGGGTACTCCGGCCAATTGCAGGCAACTGACGCAATATGCTCATCGTCCAGATTTTCATAGAGCATGACACCGTAATGAAGCTGATTATACCAGGTTTCTCCCATTGCGCCAATGCTGTCTTCCAGAATATGCAGCCATTTCTTAGGCACCATCCAGGATGGTGGGATCACATTGGGATCTTCATCCGGAAGCTGACCCTGGGTAAGCAGCGCATACCAGGGGTACTGCTGCTCTCCAATGGTTGCCCTGGGGAAGCACATACTCTTGGGGAATGGAATATCGCCTTCCCGGGCAATACGCATTTCTTCCAATGCACCCCAGCCACTTCCCAGGTGAATGAGATCCGCTTCCCGAACTTCCATATTGGCAAGTCCGGCAAAATATTCATTGACAGCCAGCAGGTGCTCTTCGCTGACTACTGTGTCCAGATAATGTTCTATGTAATCAGCAGCCTTGTTCATATCCTTCTGGTGAAGCTGCTCCCTGTCCAGCACGGCGCCGCCGTAGCACTGGGTCCATTCCATGGTGCCGTTTGCCGGGAAGATCATGTCATGCACCTGAGAATGGGTAATGCCTGCCTGAATTTCAATGTAATTGCCCTTCCCCGGCTCTGACAGATGATCCTGCCACTGCTGGGCAGCGGAATGGTTGCCCCAGCAGAACATTTTGTGATACAGCAGAGGCGCAGTGGAGCGGTCAAAGAACACATTACCCTTGTCATCCGCTCCGGCTTCCCAGGCGGTTTTGGCATCTGCCGGAGTTTGGTAGAAATGGTCATAACCCCGGGTTGCATTGTGGGGATAGGAAAGCTCCGCATCTCCAAAGGGTGAAAGGTGAGGCAATTCCTCATAAGACAGGTATTCGCCCAGGACCAGAACCTTATTGGTATTGGAAAGGACACGGGTATTGCCGTCTTCGGGGATGGCAATATTGGTCCACCAGTAGGTTGTGGTGTCCGTCTTGTTGGGATTGAAGATCTTTACATGGGAGTAAAGCACAGGCGAGCCCTGAGGCAGGTGGAAATCCATTTGATAGAGGGTGCTTTTGGCCCGTTCAAACTCGTACATACGCACAAATTCCTGACCCTGGTCATCCTTCAAAAGAGCCACAAAAAGATTATCGCAGGTGAAATAGTGGTGGCCGATGTTGCCGAAGTTGAACTCAATGCCCCCGGAGTGCCAGGCATTGCGGATGGCCAGGTTGCCGGGCTGATAGACGCAGTTGCACATAAGCAGTTCTCGGTTCTGCACCTTATCAATGAGAGAATAGAGCTTACCGCCGTTTTCCGGCCAGAAGGTGGCCTTCAGGAATTCATTTTCCATGACGATGGTTTTCATCTTCATGGGCAGCCGCTTACGGGAATATCGATCCTGCATTTTATAGGGAAGATACCGATCGCGGATGCCCAAGGTAGCACTGAGCCAGTCAGGAAAATCTCCCTTGATCTTGCCACGGTTCAGCGTTCTTCTGTGGAACATGGGCAGAGGATTCAGCCCCTCCAGGGGTGCGCCGGGAATGGTCATGACATCAATTTTTACAGACATGATCGAACACGCTCCATTTAGTCTATATTCTTACCCAATTATTGCACACAGGCACACATCTGTCAAGACAGCATAAAATGCTTTCTCTGTTACCTTTTCATTTGCCGCAAAAACAGCAGCACCGCAAGGAACAACAGGGCAACACCATACCCCAACACCCACCAGAGGTGGGGGAAAATCCCGGCAAAATTTCCGGACAGCGCCGCTCTTTGCAGCTCTACCCCATGAACAAAGGGAAGCATATAGGCAGTCTTTTGAAACGCACCGCCTACCAAATCCAGATCAAACCAAATTCCGGAAAGCCAGGCAGACAGATTGGTCAGCAGCGCACCGCAGACCCCACCTACCTGCTTTTCCTTCAGCACGCTTCCAAACAGCAGCCCCAAGGCGATATAAAGAATGGATACCGGCACCATGAGAAGGCAGGCCCAAAAAACATTCTCCGTCAAAGGCAGACCCAGAAACAGCGCCGCCACATAGCAGACCACGCTCTGCAAAAATCCCAGGGGGATCACCGGCAAGGTATAACCCAAGATAAAATCCAAGGGTGTCATAGGAGTCGTGTAAAGCCGCCACAAAAACGCACTGCTTCTATCCTTGGCAATCACTGTTGCAGAAAACAGAGTCATAAAAGAAAGACCGAAGACAGCAATACCGGGGGCGAGGGACTGGATCTCAAAGAGTGCAACCGGTATATTGGCCTGGATAGCACTGAGAAGCAGGAGCAGAACCAGTGGAAATCCCAGACCGAAAGCAAAGCTCAAGGGGTCGCGAAGCAGCTCCTTTCTATTTCTCTTTCCAAAAGCAATCATTCTCATTTTCTTCACCTCCGGGCAAGGCACACAAATGCCTGCTCAAAACTTTGGGTTCCTGCCGCTTCCTTGATCTCCTCCGCCGTTCCGCAGATCAGCAGTTTTCCTTCTGCCATAATGCCGATGCGGTCAGAGAGCGCTTCGGCTTCCTCCAAATAGTGCGTTGTCAAAATCACAGTGATCTTCCCCTTTAGGCTTCGGATCAATTCCCAAAGCTGACTGCGTGCAATCACATCCAGTCCCAGAGTTGGCTCGTCCAGGAACAAAACTTCCGGCTCACAGATCAAGGCCATGGCAATACTGAGCCTGCGCTGCCAGCCGCCTGACAATTTTCCTGCCTTCTTCCGGCTGACACTCTCCAAATCCAGCAGTCCCATCAGCTCCCGGATCTTTTTCTCCTGCTTTTCCTTGGAAAATCCGTGTATGCCGCAAAAAAGTGCCAGATTTTCGTAAACAGTCAGTCCGGGGGCGATGGCAGTTTCCTGTGGGGACAGGGCAATCATGGATTTCACCGCCTCCCCATCTCTACAGATGCTTTTTCCTTGCAAAAAGGCGTCACCGCTTGTTGGCTTTATCAGACAGGAAAGCATGTTAATAACCGTAGTCTTTCCTGCGCCGTTGATGCCTAAAAGAGCGAATAGCTCTCCCCTTTTGATCTCTAAATTCAAATCATCCACTGCCAAAACATCCCTGTATTTCTTCCTGAGGCCGACTGTTTTGATCGCTTCCATACTGCGTTCCTCCCTTTATTTTGTAGCTATAGCGGAATTATAGCATATGCCGTAAGGAAAATCAGAGATTTTAGGTAAACGGCAGTTTGGAAGGGACAAGCGGTAACAGAACATATTCCACGGCAACCTCTATAATCTAAGTTTGGGTGGGTTGGCGAGAAATTTTGTTTTAACTTTTGTGTCAAACAACTCAGGAATACCGGATGTCTTTCACGATTTTTATGGGAAAGGTTGAGGCAAAAGAGCAGCACAGAACAGAAAAACCATATTTTAGGAGTACCCCTATCCCTGAAACAGAAAAAAGCAGAGCCCGAAAGCTCTGCCTTTTCACTTAAACTGCCCCGAAGCAGATAAGGGACTTTTTATTTACGGCCACGAAAGCGGCTTCCTCTGCAAAGACCACCAACAGATCCCCGGCCATGAGGCAATAACCCTCTGCCAGATTTACCTGCGTTTCCTCCACTGCATACAGGCAATTAAATCCGGGGCGAAGCTGCCAGAAATCCTGACACAGTGCCATTTCGCCTTCCGTACCCTTGAGCATCAGGTTAAAATCCGTTGCTCGGCCTACGCAGTGGGTTGCGATCTCTCCGGAGAAGCGGTAAGGCTCTGCCATAGGGAGCATCACCACAGGGGATTTGCCGGGATGGGTCAGGGTAAAGCCACCGGTCAGGGGGGTAATATAGCGGGTGACACCGGGAAGGGGCGTAAAGTCGCTTTCCTGCAGATCGACTCTGGCAGAGCTGACCCGAAGGGAAAATTCCCTTTTGGCATAGTCTGCTCCTTTCGGCCAGATGAACAGCTCTGTAGTGCTGCCGCCGCTCCATGTGCCGACTTTGTAATCATTTTGGGTTAGGTGAAAAATCTGCATCCGGTGTACCTCGTTTCATAGATTGATTTGTGTGTAGCGCGAAACACTTTTTCTCCGATTTTTATTATATCTCGATATACTACCATACAATTTCTCTTTCGATCCTAAAGTAATTCATAGGTTCATGGCAGGACTAATCAAAGTAAAATAGTTCTTCAAATTTCTTATCCAAGGCAACACACAAAATCAATGCAAGTTTAGCGGTAGGGTTAAATTGTCCTGTTTCAATGGAACTGATCGTGTTTCTTGACACACCTACTATTTCCGCAAGCTGCGCCTGAGAAAAACCCGCCTGTACCCGACATTCCTTTAAGTTGTTTTTTAATACTAAGGCATTTTCTTTCATTTCTGCAGCCCCGAAGCAATCATTTCCACCACGTTAGCAACACCACATACCAAACTGATAATCGCTAAAACCAGTTTGCCCTTTCCCTTGGTTTTGATGAATTCATAAAGTAAACTGCTTCCACATATGGAGAAATAGAGCGCACACGAAGGAACGAGATTCAAGGATTCGTCAAGAAATGTTTGAATTAGAAAGATAACAATCATCATCGCGCCGCCAACTTCCAGCCCGATCTTTGATGCATTGGCGGAGATCTGCACTTCCCGCTCATCCGCTTTCCTTGTGTTTTCCTGTCGGCTCTTAGCTAAAATTTCATCTCTGTTCATCACTTTTCTCCTTTCATTTTGCCAAGTTTTCTTGTCCATATTATATACATGAAAAAGTTTTCTGTCAAGTGCATTTTGCAAAGTTTTCTTGTCATATTTTGAATTTCCCATATACAGAAAAAGGCCTTAACCGGTTAGGGTTAAGGTCTAATGAAAGATGGAGAAAGTCCCCGGATCACAATGGATCGGGGACTTTGTGTCAGGATTAGTCGATTGGCTTCAT
>JAZQXK010000030.1:0-7831 GCA_045632785.1 Faecousia sp. | reverse complement strand
TATATCCGGCCCGGCGGAAAAGTTTGAAAAACAGCACCATTTAGGGCGAATTCGTACAAATTTGCAGTGCGGAACGGGCCGGATGTATCCGGCCCCTACAAAGGGTGGATCCCATACTCCCCGATAAACCAAAATTTACAGCACAACTGTCCACTGTCAATCGGTCCTGCCTCTATCCCGCAGAAAATCTATCCTAAACAGAACCCCCCGGAGAAGGCTCTCTCCGGGGGAATTTGCGCTATATTAGACTCTTAGCTAGTCTTCGCCCACAGCCACAGATCTTCCATTTTCTGGGTCTGCTCTGTAGTCAGAGGCAGGAAGCCCTGGCCTCTTGCCAGCACATCCTCACTGGGATAGGCGGCGGGGTTGGCTACCACATCGGGGCTGATATACTCCTTGGCGGCAGTTTCCGCAGTGCCGTAGCCCAGCCATTCCATGTTGCCGCCGGCAATGTCGGGACGGCACAGGAAGTTGATGAAGGTCTCCGCTGCTTCCTTGTTCTTGCAGCAGGAGGGGATGCACATGGCATCAATGAACAGGTTGAAGCCCTCCTTGGGATGATGGAAAGCCAGGTCTTCATTGTTCATGGACATCATCACATAGTCGCCTGCGTAGTAAGGAGCAATGTAGGCTTCCTCGTTGTCCATGAGGTCATAGATCTCGTCCATAACATACTGCTGCACCAGAGGCCGCTGCTCCTTGAGAAGCTCGGCGCAGGCCTGCAGCTCGGCTTCATCGGTGGTGTTCAAGCTGTAGCCCTTGAGCAGCTCCGCAATGGCAAAGGCGTCACGAGAGTTGCCGAACATGAGGATCTTTCCGGCATACTTTTCGTTCCACAGCAGTTCCCAGCCGGTAACATCGGCTTCGTCTACATACTTGGTGTTGTAGATAATGCCCACGGTACCCCAGGTGTAGGGGACGGAATAGGCATTGGTGGGGTCATAGGTGGTGTTGCGGTAGGCCTCATCAATGTATTCATAGTTGGGGATGTTGTTGAAGTCCAGAGGCAGGAGCATATTTTCGGAGATCATTCTGCCGATCATATAGTCGGAGGGAATAACCACATCCACGGAAATACCGCCAGCCTTCAGCTTGGTGTACATGGTTTCGTTGGAATCATAGGTGGTGTAGTTGACCTTGATGTTGGGATATTCCTTTTCAAATTCCCGGATAACATCAATGCAGCCATCCTCACCCAGGGACATATACTGACCCCAGTTGTACACATTCAGGGTGATCTTGTCGCCGCTGTTGCCACCGCCGCAGGCAGTGAGAGCGAAAACAAGGCAGATGCACAGAGCCAGAACAATGATTTTCTTCATAGGAAAACCTCCTTCTAGGAATTATTTGCCGAACATGCCCCTCTGGGCATTCTTCCGCTTCTCGCCCTTGGCTTGCAGGAGATTCATAATCACCATCATAACCAAAATCAGGGCGAACAGCAGGGTAAACAGAGCGTAGATCTTCGGTTGCAAGGGCTTTTTGGTGTAGTTGTAAATTTCTACAGGCAGGGTGATAAAGGACGGCCCGTAGACAAAATAACTGATGACGAAATCGTCCAGACTCATGGTAAAGGCCATAATGGCACCGGAAATGATGCCGGGCATGATCTCGTGGATCGTGACCTTGAAAAATGCCTGCATGGGGGTGCAGCCCAGATCCAGCGCGGCCTCCCGCAGGGCGGGATCCATCTGGTTCAGTTTAGGCATAACATTCAAAATGACATAAGGCAGATTAAAGGTCACATGGGCGATGAGCAGCGTCCAGAAGCTGAGCACCGTGTCCATACGGAACATGACACCGATGAACACGAAAAGCAGGGACAGGGATACACCGGTGACAATATCGGGATTCGTCATGGGGATATTGGTCACGGTCATAATGGCGGAGCGCAGCCTGGGGCGCATCTGCCGGATGCCGATGGCAGCGGCTGTGCCCATGACGGTGGCGATCACGCTGGACAAAAGGGCGATCTCCAGAGAGTTCATCAAAAGGGGCAGCAGTGTTCCGTCCCGGAACAGTTCTCCGTAACGACGGAAGGTGAAGCCCTCAAATTCTGTAATGTCCTTGCCGGTGTTAAAGGAGGCCACGATCAGCACGAACATAGGCAGGTACAAAAACAGGAATATGAGAATGGTGTAGTATTTATTCAGCCGTTTCAAATGACTACACCTCCTTCTTCATCCTGTCCGGACAGCCGGTTCATAAGCCCCACGCAAATGAAGATCACAGCCATAAGCACCAGAGAAAGGGCAGCGCCCAAATTGAAGTTATAGGCGGTCTTAAACTGGCTTTCGATGACATCACCAATCATGGTGGTGCTGGTAGAGCCCAGCTTCTGGGAAATATAGAAGGTGGACACAGCGGGGACAAATACCATGGTGATGCCGGAGAATACACCGGGCAAAGACAGAGGGAAGATCACCTTGGTAAATACCTTCCGGCTGCTGCACCCCAAATCCTCCGCTGCCTCAATGAGCAAAGGATCGATCTTCACAATCACGGAGTACAGGGGCAAAATCATATAGGGCAGATAGTTATAGACCATACCCAAAATGACGGCGCCGGTGTTGCGGATCAGGTTAAAAGGCCCGATGCCGAAGATTCCCAGGAAGCTGTTGATAATGCCGGTGTCACGAAGCAAGCCTACCCAGGCCAAAGTGCGCAGCAAGAAGCTCATGCACATGGGAAGCATCACCAGCATATAGAGGAATCTTTGCACCCCGGGCTTCTGCCGGGAGATAAACAGGGCCACAGGATAGCCGATAATCAGGCAGATGATGGCGGCAAGCAAGCTGTACCACAAGGATCTGCCGAAGATGGCGGGGAAAGAGCCGGTGAAGACCTCTGTCAGGTTCTTCATGGTGAATGCACCGGTCTGGGAGTCGGTGAAGGAATAATACACCACAACGCCCAGAGGGATAAGAATGAACACCAGCATCCAGAGGATGTAGGGGGCAGTGAGCAGGAGCTTGCCCACAGAGGGCTTTGGCTCCCGGAGCTGTTTATTCTTCTTCATCGTCTGCATCCTCCGTCAGCTCGTCATACTCTGCGGAGTAGGAGCTGTAGTCCCCAAACATACCGGAGTATTCACTCTTCTTCATGACGTGGATATCTTCCGGGTTAAGACGGATGCCGATGGTTGCATCTACAGGATAGTAGTCTGTGGTCTGGATCAGCCACTTGAAGCCCTTGAAATCTACAATAATATCGTAGTTCAGGCCCTTGAAGGTAACGGAGGTGACTGTGCCGGTGAGGTGACCCGCAGAGGGCTCCACAATGTCGATAGCCTCCGGGCGAATGACCACATCCACGGGCTCATTGGGCTTGAAGCCCTTGTCCACGCAGGTAAAGCTTCTGCCGAAGAACTTGACCCGGTAGTCTTCCAGCATCACACCGTCGAGAATGTTACTTTCACCGATGAAGTCCGCTACAAAGGCGTTCTTGGGCTCGTTATAAATATCTTCGGGGGTGCCGATCTGCTGGATGCGGCCCTTGTCCATAACTACGATGGTATCGGACATAGCCAGGGCTTCCTCCTGGTCGTGGGTAACATAGATAAAGGTGATGCCCATAGCCTGCTGGATGCGCTTCAGCTCATTCTGCATATCCTTCCGCAGGCGAAGATCCAGGGCTCCAAGAGGCTCGTCCAGAAGCAGAACCTTGGGCCGGTTGACCAGAGCCCGGGCGATTGCCACACGCTGCTGCTGGCCGCCGGAAAGGGAAGTGATCTTTCGGTTCTCATAACCCTTGAGGCTAACGACTTCCAGCATTTCCATGACCCGGCGGTCGATCTCGTCCTTGGGCAGCTTGGGGATCCGCAGACCGAAGGCGATGTTGTCGTAAACATCCAGGTGGGGGAACAGGGCATACCGCTGGAAAACTGTATTGATCTGCCGCTGGTAGGGGGGCACATCATTGATGCGCTTGCCGTCGAACAAAACTTCACCGGAGGTAGGCGTCAAAAAGCCGCCAATGATCCGCAGGGTGGTAGTTTTGCCACAGCCGGAGGGGCCCAGCAGCGTTAAAAATTCATGGTCATTGAAGTAAAGATTGATATTGTCTAAAATTCGTTCACCGTCGAACTCCATAATGAGGTCTTTCAGACGGATGAGTTCCTTGGACATGTATCCTCCCCCATTTCTCTTTATTTTCTGTCTGTGCAGCGGAAAAATTCCTGTGCGGAAACCGCTGTGCATTTGATGTTTGTTGTATAAAAAGCGCATTCTATTGCATTGTATACAATACTATATTATATAACGAAAAATCCCCGGTTTGTCAACAAAAATCGCAGAAATTTTTGCAGATTTTTCTGGGGGATTTTGGGTTGTGGCGAGCAGGGGTAAACAGTTGTGCGAGGGGCGGTAACTCGTTGATGTCTGCTTAACAGACCGGGCAAAAGATCATTAGGGGGTCTGCAATACAACAAACAAGATAAGTACTTTTTGGCGAATTCTTACATATTTGACAAATCTTTTTGTTTGTTTTGCCATCTAGCTTTTTGTATAAAAAGATTTATAATTGGAGCATGCAGTTTGATAATTGCACAATGTTCGTTGCCGATAATTGTTTGCAACGATGTCTATGTTCCAGTATCTTTTAAGAACCAAATATAAATGTACAGTCTGCGGGTATATTTATGATTCCAGCATAAGCATCAATTCTTGCGTTGATGAGGGTGAATAACATGAAAAAAAATCTCTGGATCAGTTTGATCCTTTTATCCCTTTTGGCTGCGCTGGCGGCTTGTGCGCAGGAGGGTGGGGGAACGCTACCCAATATGGAGCAAAAGGAAACGGGGCCTGCAACTGCATCTAACGACAGTGACCCCTTTCGTGAGGCTGAATATCGGGCATATGCATTGGGGAGTGCTTTGTCTGTAGAAAGCTTTGATGGAGCTGCGGAAGCCCACGAGGCAGATGGCAAGGTTTATCACAGGGTTTATAGTCAGACTCTTGGTGTAACGGAGCTTGTGTCCAAGGCTCTTTACCGCTATGACAGTTTCTATACCTATACAAACGAGAATATATCCGAAAAGCCGGTTTACTTCCATGGCGACACGGCCCTTTATCTCTACGAAGATGCAGATACAGAAATGTCCCTTCCGGACGGAGATACTTTGGTAAATATTCAGGATCCTTCTGTTTTTGGCCTTTTGGAGGATTTCATTTTCTCTTTGAGTTTTGAAGATGGGGGCGAGAAACCCATTTGGGAGCACCATGAAGCTCTGTTTATTGTCCGGGGCTTAGACAAAACGGAAACCGCCTATACAATCTACCGGGACGGCACAGTATTCCGGAATGAAGACGAGCAAGCTTCCCAAAAGTTATCGGAGGAAGTGACTGCTGCTATTTTTGCAGTAAAATATGCCCATGCCCGTGGTGCAAACAAGCGTGCTATTTATGCTGATGAAGAAATCTATTTTAACCCGGATTTTGCAGACTTCGGGCACGTTCATATTGAGGTCGCCCGGAATGGTCAGAATCAGCGGCTGAGCATGGAGGAAAGCAGAGAATTTTTGCGCCTTGTTTCTGATCCTGCCGGAGAATGGGAGGCGAACTTTGGCTACGAGTGTTTCATTCGCTCCAACTGCGGCATGGGGAACCGGGGAGAAAAGCTACTGGATTTCACCTTGTTCCGCGTTTATGAGGATGGGAGAGAAGACCCGATGCGAACGTATTCCCTCTATGAAGATGGAAAGGTCGTCAACGAGGATAACTATTACTTTGAATACCGAGGCAGCCATATTCCAACCATCGATCAGTTACTGATGGACCGCTACATCATTTCCCGGAGCAATTTTGATACCCAAGCCGTTCTGGATTTCCTAAATTCATAACAGCAAAAAGGCCATGAGGATGCAACCGTCCCCATGGCTTTTTCTCTTAGTTGCAGGCAGGCTCGCAACAGCGAACCTCAACCAAAATATTCCTGCACAAAATCCACATTTTCCACCTGGAAGCTCTTTCCGTTCAGGTAGGCCAGGATGCCTGCCTCGGTGGTAAAGGTGAAGGTGAGTTTATAGGAATAAAGGGCCTGATAGCGACGGTCGAAGCGTTTGTCCAGCTTGCCGTATTTGCCGTCACCCAGAAGGGGATACAGGGCGATCATCACCATATCGAACAGGAAGGTGGAGGATACGGCAAAGGCAATTGTAACCCTACATTTCCACCGGGATCAGCATTGCGAAATGTTGCAAACAATGAGCAGATATGGTAAAATGATACTGGTAATGAATATGGAAAAACCACAGCGCAAGTCCCACCGCATTGAGAATTTCGATTGCAGCCAAACCGGGGCATATTTCATTACCCTCTGCACCCAGGATCGGAAGAGAATTCTATCCAAGATACGCGTAGGGACACCCGGGGACGGGTGTCCCTACGAGAGTTTCTGCGATTGCCCGGTTTGTCCATACATTTAAGCGTTTTTGCAACAAGGAATATGGGGGAAATATTTGGCAAAGCAGATATTACGACCATGTAATCCGCAATCGGCAGGATTATAACGAAATTTGGGAATACATCCAGAATAACCCAGCAAAATGGATGATGCTACATGAAGACTTATAGGGAACGGCCTGCGCCGTTCCCTGCATTCATATTCCCTATCAAATATTGAGAAGCAGCAGTGCCGCCACAATGATCCCCTGTGCCACCCACTGCCATTTCCCCAACCGCTCCCGGAAGAAGCACACTCCTGCCAGGGTTGCGATCAGCATAGTAGCAATGCTGAAGCTGGGGAAAACCACCACAGCCTTCAGGTCTTCCAGTGCCAGCAGCAGGAACTTAGACGAAAAGAAATTGGGAACACCGATGGCTGCGCCAAAAGCAAGTTCCCGAAGCCCGGGCCGTTCCTTATGATATACCACAAGGGCAAGGCACAGAACCAGGGCCACGGCAAAGGAATAGAACAAAAACTGGTTGGAAAGCTGGGGATTTCCCAAAGTTTCAAAAACCTTGGTCATGGCATCGGCGCCGCCGCACAAAAGAAGCATCCCCAGAAGCTGCCAATGAAAGCGGCTCCCCTTGCCCTCTTTTTTGAAGTTCACCAGCACAATGGCAAGAACTGCCAGACAGAAGCCTGTAATCTGCATCCATGTGGGCAGCTCCTTAAAAAGCAGCACAGAAACCGCCATGGGAACCAGCAGACCCAGCTTCATGAAGATGGAGCTGAGGACGATGCCGTTTTTGGCGGTATTCCACTGGAACAGCACGAAGCCCCCCAGAAGCATGACACCGCATACCGCACCCATCGCCACCATGGTGGAAAAGCCGGAAGAATCCGGGCAAATCAGGTCAAAGCCTGCATAGCCCGCTCCCAAAAGGGCGCAGACCAGATAGTTGACACCGAGCATACTGCGCTTGGCAGAAATTTTTCCTGCGCTGATTCGCATGAGAAGGGATATGGCGGCACTGCTGAAAATTGCAAGACATAGAAAGATCATGGAGATTCCTCCCGGTTTGTTATGCTTCTATCATAGCATAAATGAGGGAAATTGCAAGAAAAACGGGCGGCAAGCTGCCGCCCGGATTTGCTTATTTCTTCTCTGCCATCAGGGAAATGCCCACGCTGGCAAGGCCAATGCCCAGCATGACCAGAGCGGACTTTGCAGGCAGCTCGTCCAGAACGGACAGCACCGCCACCGCAATGCCCATAGCCAGGGCCACCGCCTTGGGCGCAAGCTCCAGGATCTCGGAAGCCTTGCTTTGGGGTTCTTCGGCGGCCTTTTTGGTCTGCATCAAGTCTTCCACAGATACCCCCAGAATTTCTGCCAGATTGGGCAGGGAGTTGATGTCCGGGCAGGACAGATCCCGTTCCCATTTGGATA
>JAZQXK010000029.1:0-8772 GCA_045632785.1 Faecousia sp. | reverse complement strand
CCACCACCATACCGGCATACACGGGAGTGCCGGCACCGATGAACAAGCTGCCGCGCTCCTGGGCGTTAAATAAGCCGTAGGAACAGGCTTCGCCGGTTTCGAACGCAACCAAAGAGCCGGTAAGCCGGCGCTCGATCTCGCCCTTCATAGGCGCATAGGATTCCAAAACGGAGGACATAATGCCCTCGCCACGGGTATCGGTCAAAAATTCACTGCGGTAGCCAAACAGGCCACGGGCAGGGACCAGGAACTCCAGGCGGTAGCGGTTGCCCACAGGGGTCATGGAAACCAGGTCGCCCTTGCGCTGACCGATCTTGTCGATAACAGAGCCCATGGTTCCGTCGGGAACATCGGCAACCATTCTCTCAATAGGCTCGCAGAGAACGCCGTCGATCTCCTTGGTGAGAACTCTGGGGGTGGATACGGCAAATTCATAGCCTTCCCGGCGCATGGTCTCCATGAGGATGGAAATGTGCATTTCGCCACGGCCTGCTACATTGAAGGAATCTGTGCCTTCCTCGGTGACACGGAGGGAAACGTCCTTGAGAAGCTCCCGGAACAGACGGTCACGGAGGTTTCTGGAGGTGACGAACTTACCCTCACGGCCTGCGAAGGGGGAATCGTTGACCCGGAAGGTCATTTCAATGGTGGGGTCGGAGATCTTCACAAAGGGCAGAGGCTCGGGGAACAAAGGTGCGCAGATGGTATGACCGATGGTGATGTCTGCAATGCCGGAGAAGGCAACGATCTCACCGGCACCTGCTTCCTGCACAGGAACCTTGCCCAGACCGTCGAACTCATAAAGCGCAACAATTTTTCCTTTCTGCTTCATGTCTGGGTTGTGATAGTCGCAAATCATGACTTCCTGATTGACCTTCAGAGAGCCACGCTCAATTCTGCCAATGCCGATACGGCCTACATACTCGTTATAGTCAATAGAGGACACCAGCACCTGGGCAGGGCCTTCCCGATCCCCTTCGGGAGCGGGGATATAATTGACGATGGTTTCAAAGAGGGGAGTCAGGTCTTCGCCCAACTGGTCGGGGCCATAGGAGGCGATGCCCTGCCGGGCAGAGCAGAAAATGGTGGGGGAGTCGAACTGCTCGTCGGTGGCATCCAGATCCAGAAGCAGCTCCAGAACCTCGTCCATGACCTCGTGAATTCTGGCATCGGGGCGGTCGATCTTGTTGACCACAACGATGACCTTGTGGCCCAGCTCCAGCGCCTTCTGGAGAACAAAGCGGGTCTGGGGCATGGGGCCTTCTGCGGCATCCACCAGCAGGAGAACGCCGTTGACCATCTTCAAAATACGCTCCACCTCGCCGCCAAAATCGGCGTGGCCGGGGGTATCTACGATGTTGATTTTTGTGCCCTTATATTCCACGGCGGTGTTCTTGGCCAGAATGGTAATGCCACGCTCCCGTTCCAAGTCCCCGGAGTCCATGACCCGATCCACTGTGGCCTGATTTTCCCGGTAAATACCGCCCTGCTTTAACATCTGGTCAACCATGGTGGTCTTGCCGTGGTCAACGTGGGCGATGATTGCAATGTTACGAATATCTTGCTGCTGCGCCATAAATGGTCGCTCCTTCCTTCTTTTCGTGCATAGACTTCTTATCCAACACCAAAATATAGCACAAATATTCCCAAATTGCAACGGGTTTGTGTGGATTTCCCAAGAATTTCCGGAAAACTGCTTATCTTGGGAGAGGTGGGTATCTTACACTTCCCAAATCTTCTTGCTGCTCTTTTTGCGGTCTTTTTCCAGTGTCTCCCGGTGCTGCCGGTATCGAACCTGGAATTCTGCGTAGGTGGAATTTTCGTTCTTTACGATCTGCTGCTTGATGCAGGTCCAGGAGGAATGGCGATATAAGAAAATGAGCCTGCGGAATTCTGCTGCATTTTCTGCAACGGATGTCTTCAGAGCGTCCGCTTTTTCCGGAGCATCGGAGCGATAGAGGGCAATGATGGCATCTGACAGTTCCTTTAATGCCACCAGAACATCACAGTCAATGTCGTAAACCGGCTTTAGGAGAAAACGAAGCTCATTTTCTGCCAGGATCAGCTTTTTGATCCGTGCTTGCTTGTTCTCCTGGTTGGTCTTTGTGGCGATTGCGGCTTCGCTTAAAATGGCTACAGACAGTTTGTCTATATTCCGCAGATCAGAAAGCCGGGCAGCGGTAAGGTTGTCCAGCATATCCTTTTTCTTGCTTTCCTTGCTTGACAGAAATGCAGTAATTATGGTGGTGAGTAGAGCGGTGATGAAGGCAATTCCTGCCGCAATAATGGCAGCAACATCAAGTTCCATGTTTCTTCCTCCTAAGGGCACATAATTCGCCGCACATGGTGCAGCCTTCTTCTTGTCTGTTTCCTTCCAGAGCCCGCAAGGCTCCTTCTCTAAAAATGGCATCCTGAATGCTTCCCTGGCAGGATTCTCTCCTTGCACGGCTTGCAGACATTCGGGCATCTTGCTCTATGCCCCGGCCGAGGCAGATCCCGGCACTGTGCATGGCGATCCGGGCAGCTACAACTGCATCCTCCACCTGCTGCACGGAGGGGTGACCGACATGCTCCGCAGCGGAAACGGCGGTGATTACATCCGCGCCGCCTAAAACCGCAAAAGTATCTGCAATAGCCGAGGAAATATGGTCATAGCCCAAGGCAACATCGGTGGAAACGGTCAATGCCCGATAGGGAACACCGAAACATAGTTCCTTTGTTTTTTGGATCATGGGGGAAATATTGGTAACGCAGGCATGACCGATCCCCTCCACGATCACAGGAACTTCTGCGGCAATGGCTTTTTTCACCAGAACAGACATCCTGCGCATCTCCACCCAGTAGGCATCACTGTCTTCCATGGAATTGTCTGCCACACTGGCCTGACGGTAGGTGGGGCCAAGACTGATGACAGCGCTGTGCTTTTTGAATATTTTCAGAACATCATCAAAATGAGAGAAAAAGGGGTTCTCACTTTTGACCATTGCCATTCTTTCCAGCATCAGCCGCCCGCCCTTGCTGGTGATGGGGATGATCCGGTGCTGAGAAAGGGGTTGCCGCACATCGGCTTCCAGGGCGGTTGCGTGAAGGGTCAGCACATTGAAGCCTCTTTCCAGGTATTCTTCCAGGAATTCCAGGGCTTCCTGCAGAGAAAACCGGGGAGATCTTAGCGCCAGCTCGTAAATGGGCACAGCGCCAAGGGGTTTGCAGATCCGGCTGCGGAGGATTTTATGAAAATCCGGAACATTTCCGTGGATGCTATGGTCGGTGACCATATCTGCTCCGGCGGCAATGGCGGCGGCAGCTTTTTCCAGCTCAGTCTCAAAGGGGTGGTTGGCAGAGGATGTCCCGATGCTCACATTGAGAAAGGGGGAGTGTCCTGCCCCAATATAATAATCCCGGTCTAAATATTGGCCTTTTTGGATTTGAATTACGGATCTGTGGTACAAATTCTGTCACTCCTGTTCCTGGAATCCATCCGAAGGGAGGCGGGATTCTCTGCTGCCTCGCTTTCGATTTAGGGTATTATAGCACAGGCTTCTGTCCGAAATCAAGTGATTGTGGATAACCTCTTGGGAATACCCGGTACCTTCCTATGCATAAAAATAGGGGAGGGCCGAAAGGCCCTCCCAGGTATGGAGAAAGTTACATCAGTTGTTCCAGAGAGCCAAGGCTGACACCCAGAACAGCGAAAAGAACGACGATGACGACGATCAGAATGACACCGAGAAGCAGATCGCACCAGTAGGAGCGGGCGAAGCTTCTGCGGTTCATGTTGCTGCGCTTAAAGGTGAAGATGATAAGGAAAATAAGGCCAACAACAGGAATGGCAAACAGGATCTTCAGGCCGGTGTAGGCCCAGGCACCCATGGGGCGGTACTCCTCGGGGATGGTATTTTCCACAGGCTCGGTCTTGATAATGACGGGCTCGGGAGTGGGGATGACGACAGGCTGCTCGTTGTGCACAGCGGTGCCGCAGTTGGGGCAGGTGTTGACGGTTTCATCCAGAGAAGCGCCGCAGTTTCTACAGAACATATCATTACCTCTTTCCTAATTTGCTGGGCACACCAAAGGATTTCCGTGTCCACCCCGGAGGGGTGATTTTTTGGGTGCCCGCATTGGGGATAGATTTATTATATATTGTTTATTGAAATAATGCAACAAAAATCTGCTTCGGTTTATAACTTGTTTGTTCGCCGTGAAAATACTTGCGAAAAACAAGGTACTATGTTATAATCAAGAAAAAAGGAGGGATTCTTATGTCATTTTGTTCCAATTGCGGTCATCCTCTGGAAGGCGGTCATAAATTCTGCCGCGTTTGCGGCGCCCGTGTTGCTGAGCCTGTTGTGACGGAGCCTGTTCGCCCTGCTGAGCCTGTTATGGCAGAGCCTTTTCCGATGCAGCCTACTATGGTTGAAGCTGCCCCCACTCAGCCCGTTCAGCCTGTTCAGCCGGTCTATGCTTATGCGCCTGTGCAGCCTGCGGTTGCCGCTACCCCTGTTCCCACAAAGAAGGATAAGATCCTGGGCTTCGTTGGTATGGGTCTTTCCATCGGCGGCCTCTTCCTAGGTGTGATCGGCCTTCTGTATACCTTTATTTTCCTTGCAGGAGAAGTGGCGGTTGCCACCACTGTTTTTGCCTTGTTCTTCGGTATGTTCTCCATGCCTCTGAGCATTGTGGGCCGTATTCTTTCTAAGAAGAGCATGGATGCAGGCAATGTTTCCACCCCCTGCTCTATTGGCTGCAAGCTGGGTCTTGCCGGCATTATCGTTTCTGCTGTTATGCTTTTTTTTGGATTGATCGGCTCGGCGTTCTAAATGATTTCGAGCCTGAGGTCTGGGCGTAAGCTTCAAAAGGGAGGGTTTTGTATGAATTTTTGTCCCAACTGCGGTCATGCTGTAGACGAAACTATGAAATGCTGCCAGAATTGCGGCGCAGCCGTCAACCAGCCTGCTCCCGTCTATCCCATCCCCACCAAGCCGGGTCTTCCGGTGAAGGTAAAGGTCAAGGGCTATGTGGGTATGGGCATTAGCATTGACGCACTGGTTGCCAGCATCCTTGGTGTATACTTTACTGCCGTTTGCTTCCTGGCCAGCCTGGGTGTTTATCTGGGTGAGGGAGTGGGCATTGGATTTATTTCCACCCTTTTTGGGTGGCTCTTTGGTGTCATTACCCTGCCTGTCAGCATCGTAGGCCGTATTTTGTGCAGAAACAGCTTGAGAGAAGGAAATACCTCCAAGGCTTGCTCTGCAGGCGCAAAGCTGGGTCTTGCCGGCATCATTCTTTCTGTTATTACCCTGGCTCTGGGTATCGCCGGCCTTTTCCTGGTATAACAAACTTAAATTTTTAGGAGGGGTTGTTATGACATACTGCCTGAAGTGCGGCCAACGGGCAGCAGACGGGGAAAATCGTTGCCCCGCCTGTGGCGCTCCGGTGCCGACTCAGCCTGTTCCTGATATTATTAAGCCCTATGTGTCTGTAAAGGACAGAGTTCTGGGCATCGTGGGCATGGTTTTGGGTATTGAGAACCTGGTTGGAAGCATCTTTAGCCTCATGGTGATCGCCATATTCCTGTCAGTAGTAGTGTATGCCCATAAAAACGGTGCTATGGGAGCAGGCGTGGCTCTGTTTCTGGCCTCCAATATTTACGGCATGCCTCTCGTTCCTCTTTCTCTGGTGGGGCGGATGCTGTGCAGAAATAGCATGGAAGAGGGGAACACCTCCAAAACCTGCTCTGTGGGCATTAAGCTGAATCTGACGGCACTCGTTCTTTCCGGCATTATGTTGGCACTTGGCCTTTGCGGTCTTTTCCTGGTATAACAAACTTGAATTTTTAGGAGGAATTCTTATGGCATATTGTATTTCTTGCGGTCAGCGGGTAGAAGACGGGGCAAAGCACTGCCCGGTCTGCGGTGCCGCCATCCCGGCGGAGCAGCCTGTTTATGTGCAGCCCGTCCCGGTGCAGGCAACACCCCGTGTTCCTGTAAAGGCCAGAGTTTTGGGTTTTGTTGGTTTGGGTCTGGGCATTGAAGGCTTGATTACCAGCGTCATTGGTATTATTATGGTTGCGATTTATACGGCTCTTGCGGCACTGTTCTATCTGGAAGGTGAGGTCGGTATGGGCTTCTTGCCCACATTCTTCGGCGTTTATATGGGCTTTTTCACCATTCCCATTGCCATTGTAGGCCGTTTCCTGTGCCGAAAGGCCATTGAAGGGGGCAACCCTTCCAAGGTCTGCGTCATTGGCAGCAAGCTGAATATTGCCGCTCTCATCGTTTCCATCGTTATGGTGGTTCTGGGTCTTTGCGGCATTGCTCTGATCTAATTACCGCACTTATCTAAAAAGCAAACACTCCGGAAGGAGATATTATGAACAAAGAAATCAAAGCCATTCTCAAGAGGAACCGGGAGCTGCTGGAGTCTTCCAAACAGGATCTCAAGGCGATCTATACGGTTATGTTCCAGTCGGGCAGCAGGATCTTGTGCGAGACCAACGACGGCTTCCGCATTCAGACCCAGACCTATGACCAGATCCGTCAGCGGATTTGCAGCGCCGCGGCGGCCCTCTATGCCAAAGTAGGGGCAAGCCATGGATACATTGCCCTGGAGATGGAAAACTCTCCCGACTGGATCGTTGCCTTCTGGGCCATCCTCATGAGCGGCAACAAGCCCTATTTAGTTAATATGCGCTACCCCGCCAGCCTGACAGAGGGTATTTTGAAGACTCTAAAGGTGCAGTATATCCTCTGCGCCAAGGGGACGGAGCTTTCCGGAGAGGCAATTTCTATAGACAGCCTCCATGGGGATTTTTCCGATGTCCCGGAGGATGTATTTGAAGACGAGCTGGCCTTCTCTTCCTCTGCAACCTCTATGAATGAGGTCATTTGCTTCTACTCCGGCTATCAGATCTCTCAGCAGATTTTGAATTTCAAGGAGATCATGAAGGAAAGCCCCCGGATGGCAGCGCATTATAAGGGGCGGCTGAAGCAGCTTGCTTTCCTGCCCTTTTACCATGTCTTCGGCCTTTTTGCCGTGTATTTCTGGTTCACCTTCTTCGGAAGGACACTGGTCTTCCTGCGGGATTACAGCGCCGACACCATCTTAAAAACCTGCCGCCGCCACCAGGTCACCCACATCTTCGCTGTGCCTATGCTGTGGCATACCATCGAAAAACAGGTGCGCGCGGAAGCTGCCAAGCAGGGAGAGAAAAAGGTAGCCAAGCTCGATAAGGCACTGGCCCTTTCTACCAAGCTGCAAAACTGCTTCCCCAGGATTGGCCCCAATCTGGCAAAGCTCCTTCTGCGGCAGGTGACAGACAAGATCTTTGGGCCTTCTGTGATGTTCTGTATTAACGGAGGCAGCTATTTGCGGGACTCTGCTCTGGAGATGCTTAACGGCATCGGCTACAGTATGCACAACGGCTACGGCATGAGCGAGATCGGCATCACCTCCGTTGAGCTGCGCCGCCGCCCCAAGGACAGAAACCGAAACTCCATCGGACATCCCTTCACCTCTGTGGAATACCGCATTGACGAAGAAGGCATCTTGCAGGTGCGGGGCACTTCCCTGTGCATCAAGAAGCTGGTCAACGGAAAGCCTGTGGAGCGGACAGAATGGTTCGACACCGGGGATCGTATGCGCTGCGAGGATGGTCATTATTTCATCCATGGACGCCGCAGTGACACAGTCATTGGAGAAAACGGAGAGAACATCAACCCGGACATGGTGGAAAAAGCCTTTGTGCCGGATGGCGTGCAGCAGTACAGTGTTCTGGGTCTGCCCGGTGAGCAGGGACAGGAACTGAGTCTGGTTGCCCAGATCAACCCCTATACCACGGAAGCTATGGCAAACCGCCTGCGCAGCTACTTCTATGCTGTCAACGATATGCTTCCCAAGGCTACGGCGGTCAAGCGGTTCTATTTCACTCTGGACGAGCTTGCGCCCCCCACAGCCATTAAGGTCAGCCGTGCACAGCTTGCCAAAAAGATTGCAGAGGGTCAGGTGCGCCTGATCCCGGCGGGCAGTTACCACCCGGAAATTATGAGCCAGGATGGAAGATCGCCCCTCTTTGCGGAGGTCTGCCGCATCATTGCCCGGGAGCTGGAGGTGCAGGAGGATACCATAGAGCCGGAGACCCATATCTTCTATGATCTGGGTGCGACCAGTATCCAGTATTTCTCCATTTTGTCTAAGCTGGCAGAGCGTTTTTCCATTTCTGAGTACAGCAGCACCGATACCTACCGCTATACCCCCAAGGAAATCTGTGAATATATAGAGAGTAAACTGTAATATGAACAAACATAAGTGGCTTGTCCGGCTTTTTATGGGCTTCGTTAAGGTCACAGGATTGCTTCCTGCGTGGCTGTTTCTAAAGCCCAGAGTGCATTTGGCAGCCGGAGCAAAAAGAAGATTGCCCAAAAACTGCATTTTGGTCAGCAACCATATCAGTCTTATGGACTTTGTGCTGTGCATTTTGGTGTTCCCCATGCGTACCATCCGCTTTTTGGTGGCAGAGGTGCTGTATAACCGGGCCAAGCTGTTGGCGATCTTCCTCAACTGGATCGGCAGCATCCGGGTGGAGCGGGATGCCATGTCCTTCGACTTTATTTCCCATGCCTTAGAGGTTCTGGATGACGGCGGTGCCATCGGTGTATTTCCCCAGGCACGGCTTCCCCTGAAGGGGCAGAAGTTCCCCTTTACAGGAAGCACCGCTTTTATCGCCCTGCATACGGATGCCCCCATTATCCCGGTCTATACCGACGGCAACTACGG
>JAZQXK010000028.1:0-6261 GCA_045632785.1 Faecousia sp. | reverse complement strand
AAAAGTGGTTGTTACCTCTGTGGACACCGCTTCGGAAGCACTTGCTTTGTCACTGGCTGAAAAGGCAAGGATCGACATGCCCTACATGGAGCAGCTAACCGGCAAGACCGAAGAGCAGCTTTATAGTGATTTGAGAGGCGTCATTTTCTTAGATCCTGCCGCTTCCTTTGGCAGTCCCAAGTATCTGCCTGCAGATGAATACCTGTCCGGTAATGTCCGTAAGAAGCTGGAATTTGCCAAGAAACTTGTAGAGGAATATCCGGAGTATCAGCCGAATGTGGAGGCACTGGAAAAGGTGCAGCCGCAGGATCTGTCTGCCAGTGAAATCTCCGTCCGTTTAGGGGCTACATGGCTTCCCGCCGATGTAGTGGAGGACTTCATGTATGAACTGTTCGGTACGCCCAGATACGCCCAGTGGAAGGTGAAAGTTCGCTATACCCCTATTACCGGTGAGTGGAATATTTCTGAAAAGAACTATGACCGCGCCAATGTCCGGGCGGCAAACACCTACGGCACCCCTCGTATTAACGGCTATAAGATCTTGGAAGAAACCCTGAATCTAAAGGATGTGCGTATCTTTGATTATGTTTATGATGCCGGCGGCAAGAAAACGGCGGTTCTAAATAAAAAGGAAACCGCCATTGCCCAGGGAAAGCAGGAACTAATCAAGCAGGCCTTCCTGGACTGGGTTTGGAAAGATCCCCGGCGCAGAGAACGCCTTTGCAAGCTTTACAACGAGAAGTTTAACTCCATCCGTCCCCGGGAGTATGACGGCAGTCACCTGCATTTTGCAGGGATGAATCCGGAGATCAAACTGCGCCCCCATCAGGTCAACGCCATTGCCCATATTCTCTACGGCGGCAATACGCTCCTGGCCCATGTGGTAGGTGCCGGTAAGACCTTTGAAATGGTAGCCGCCGCCATGGAGAGTAAGCGACTGGGCCTTTGTCAGAAGTCCCTGTTCGTAGTTCCCAACCACCTGACAGAGCAGTGGGCCTCCGAGTTCCTGCAACTATACCCCTCTGCCAACATCCTTGTGGCGACCAAAAAGGACTTTGAAGCAAAGAACCGAAAGAAGTTCTGCGGCAGAATTGCCACCGGCGACTATGATGCCATTATCATCGGTCACAGCCAGTTTGAAAAGATTCCCATGTCCGTGGAACGGCAAAAGGCAATCTTACAGCAACAGATTGATGAGGTTATGGCAGGTATTGCCCAAGCCAAACGGGATCGTGCGGAGAATTTCACCGTCAAGCAGATGGAAAAAACCCGCAAATCTCTGCAAGCCAAGCTGGAGAAGCTGAACGACCAGACCCGAAAAGATGACCTTGTAACCTTTGAGGAATTGGGTGTTGACCGTATCTTTGTGGACGAGGCTCACTACTACAAAAATCTTGCCACGTATTCCAAGATGCGAAATGTGGGCGGTATCTCACAGACGGAAGCACAGAAGAGCAGTGACCTTTATATGAAGTGCCGCTATTTGGATGAGCTTACAGGCGGCCGTGGCGTGGTATTTGCCACCGGTACCCCCATTTCCAACTCTATGGTGGAAATGTACACCATGCAGAAGTATCTGCAATATAACACTTTGAAAGCAAATGATCTGCTCCACTTTGATGCCTGGGCGTCCAACTTCGGTGAAACGGTGACTGCTATTGAACTTGCCCCGGAAGGTTCCGGATATCGGGCAAAGACCCGGTTCTCCCGGTTCTATAACCTCCCGGAGCTGATGTCCATGTTCAAAGAAGTGGCAGATATTCAGACCGCCGATATGCTGAAGCTCCCTGTTCCCAGAGCCAACTTTCATAATATTGTTTTGAAACCTTCTGAACAGCAACGGCAAATGGTTGAGGGACTGTCGGAACGGGCAGAGAAGGTACGAAACAAGATGGTGGATTCTTCTGTGGATAATATGCTTCTCATTACCAATGACGGTAGAAAGCTGGCACTGGATCAGCGGCTGATGGGTCCCATGCTGGGTGACAGCGAAACCAGCAAGAGTGGAGCTTGTGCGGATGCGGTTTATGATATTTGGCTGAAACACGCAGATACAGCCGCTACCCAGCTTGTGTTTTGCGATCTGTCCACGCCCCACAATGACGAGGCTTTCAATGTTTACGATGATGTGCGTGACAAGCTGATTGCGAGGGGTATTCCCGCAGATCAAATTGCCTACATTCACAATGCCAATACAGAGGCACAGAAGAAAGAACTGTTCGGCAAGGTTCGTTCCGGTCAAGTTCGGGTGCTTTTGGGCTCTACCCAAAAGATGGGTGCCGGCACCAACGTGCAACAGCGGCTTATCGCCCTTCATCATTTGGATTGCCCCTGGAGGCCTTCTGATCTGCAACAGCGGGAAGGCCGTATTGTCCGGCAAGGCAATATGCACGACGAAGTAGACATTTACACCTATGTCACCGAGAACACCTTTGACAGCTATCTGTATCAGCTGGTGGAATCCAAGCAGAAGTTTATCGGACAGATCATGACCTCCAAATCCCCTGTAAGATCTGCGGAGGATATTGACGAAACTGCCTTGTCCTATGCCGAAATCAAGGCGCTGTGTACTGGTAATCCTTACATCAAGGAGAAGATGGATTTGGATATTGATGTACAGAGGTTGCGGCTGATGAAAGCCTCCCATTTGAGCCAAAGGTATGCATTGGAGGATAAAATCATTAAGGAGTTCCCCCAGCAGATTGCCAGCTTTGAACAGATGATTGCAGGGCTAAAAGCAGATATCGCTCATGTGCAGGAGCATACGCATCTCAATGAGGATGGATTCTCTCCCATGGTGATTGAGGGGGTCTGCCACAGCACCAAAAAGGCCGCCGGCTCTGCCATTCTGGAAGTCTGCCACAATATGACAAGCCCCGATCCCATTCCTCTTGGAATGTATCGGGGTTTTTCTATGAAACTGCATTTTGACAGCATGAAACGAGAGTTTATTATCACCCTGCAAGGCGCACTTAGTTACCCGGTTGCTTTGGGTACGGATATTTTCGGCAACATTCAGCGGCTGGACAACGCCATTGATACCTTTTCCGAAAGGTTAGAGAGATGCATGGCACAGCTTGAAAATGTGCATCAGCAGTTGGAAACCGCCAAAACAGAAGCCCAAGCCCCTTTCTCCAGAGAGGAAGAACTGAAAACCAAGTCTGCCCGTCTGGATGAACTCAATATCCTGCTGAATCTGGACAAGAAGGAAAACGAGATCGTTGACGGAGAGCGTGAAGATGGGGACACTGACATACATCGGGTGCCCACAAGAGAGCGATAATAAAGCGGCACTGTTGGTGCCGCTTTAGAAGTAATGATATGAAACTCATCGCTTTACTTTACTGTCTTTGTTACTCCACTCATCATGAATTCTCATATAGATCGATCGTTCGCACAAGAAAATGATATCTTCGTTCATATTAATGATATGCACCATTTGGTTGAATCTAATTGTTCCCAAGTGAATAAACAACTTTGCAATCAGTTCATCAGCAAAAGAGGAACTAATTGTCTTGACATTTGCAAAATCCAAAATAACACCACTGTGTGTTCTGGTCATTGTATTGATAATATCATTTCTCAAAGCTGCGCCAGATTCTCTAGTTGCGGTACCCATACTATTAGAGAAAATATCGTATTTCAACATGTTGTCATCTTGCAACATATTATCAATTCTAATATCGAACCCATCGAATCCTCCTATAGATCTAAAAGCCCGTTGAATATCAATAGTTTTCCCTAAGTTCAGTCTATAATCAATAGCTGTTGCGTTAAAATCATTAGAAATATATGGGAGTTGTTCGAACTTGCGCATTTCTCCATTCGGGGTCCACATAATCGAAGATGGTCCAGAGGTAATGGTAAGGGCTCCATTGTTCTCCGCAACAATTTGATACAAACCGAACAGTCCATTTCCTTGCCCCTTACCATCACCAACACCCTCTTGAATTGCAAGGCTAATTGCGTCCATAGGATTTCCGGGACGATGGCATGATTTTTTTAGAGAATTATATATTCCAATGCCGCTATCGTATACACAAATGGCGATCGTATTTTTAGCCGGATGATACTGTGCCATGACAAAACCATGTCCTGCTTCGCTGTGAAGCAAAACATTGTCCATGATTTCATTCAAACACCAGATAAGTCCTGTTATTACGCCATCAGAGCAGACTACCTGCCTGCTTATGCTGTCAACGTATGCTTGGGTAAGCGCACTAACCTGGGCAGAACTGCTGTACCTGTATAGTTTATTAAATGGATACAATTCCTTTCCTATGGTATCTGCGTTATCGCATATCGGTGCAAGGAAACCACAGTGTTGCAAATAGGAATCCTCTTTTACTTCGTATGTAAATTCAATGTGGTAATTCTCTTTATAGAACGCAATAATTCCCGCTATTGGTACACATGCATCCGGAAAAACCAGCTCACCTTTCCATATGATTACAAAGGATTTATGTCCCTGACGAATTCCGCTCTGGACAGCACGTAAAAAAGATGAAACACACGATGGATGGTCCATCCGGTAAATTGTAATTCTGTCACCCGACTTTTCTACGCGTTTTCCTTCTATTTGCGATGTTTGTCGTACTCGCACTTTATTTACCATAGTATCCTCCACTGTTCATAATAAGCAAATTATACATAAAAAAGAACGAATGTTCAATAGGAAGAAGGTAATATGAGAAAATTTGTAACCCCGGAAGAAATCACCAAAGCAAAGGAAATGGATCTGCTGACCTATCTGCGGAACTATGAACCGGGTGAGCTTGTCAAGGTAGCCAACGGCACCTACTGTACCCGTGAGCATGACAGCTTAAAGATCAGCAACGGCAAGTGGTACTGGTTCTCCCGAAGAGTGGGCAGTTCTACCGCCTTGGATTACCTTATCCATGTGAAAGGTTACTCCCTTCCTGCGGCGGTAGAAACCATTCTGGGCCGGTCTTTGGAGAAACCGCCAGTGTCATATAAACAACCGGATCGGTCCAGTAAAATCCTTCTGTTGCCTCCAAGGAATGAGAATCCGAGAAAGGTCACTGCATATCTCCGGTCACGGGGAATCCACCCGGCGATCATAGACTTCTGTTACCGCAATAACCTGCTCTACGAGGGGCTTCCTTATCACAATGCCGTCTTTATCGGCTATGACGAAAAGGGAGTCCCTCGTTATGCTACTCTGCGTGGTACCGGGAGCAAGTACAAAGGGGAAGCCACCGGCAGTGACAAGCAGTATTCCTTTAATATCCCGGCAGAAAAGGAATCCTCCAAATTGCACCTTTTTGAAGCGGCCATAGACCTTCTGAGCTATGCCACCATGGAATACCAAGCAGGCCGGGATTGGCACAAGGATCATCTGCTGTCGCTTGCCGGTGTTTTTATTACCAAACGCGAGGATGTGGTGCCGGTTGCCTTGGCGCGATACCTGAAGGTACACCCGGAGACTGACACCATCACCCTCCTCTTGGACAGGGATGCCATTGGCAGAGGTGCCGCACAGGGCATTATCAATGGCCTTGGCAAGCAGTACGCCATCCAGGACGAACTGCCCGAATACGGCAACGATATGAATGACACCCTACGATACCAAATAATGATGAAGGAGGCTCATGCGAGATGAGTAACAACGAAAAAGCGACGGTGCTTCTCTTTGAACCTGGGAAGTATCCCAAGACCGTCACCATTGATGCGATCCCCTCCGGATTGCATAAGGCAATCGGTGGCGAGTTCAACATCATCTATCCCTTCGGCAACGACATCTGCGTTGTTTGCCGTGCGGATGCACAAACTGCCGGTCTGAAAACCAACCGGGCGCTCCGATCTGCAGACAAGCGAACTGAAATGACCTATGGGCAGCTGACTTCTGCTTTCTACAACCAGGAAAGCAAAATGGAGGACAAGCACCTGCTGGGTCATGTGGTATTCACCCCAGACAGCTTCACGAAACCCTATTCTGAAGCTTCCCGCACCTATGTGATTTCCAGCGACAACAAGGCGTTCATCCCCGGCATGGGCGGCTATTCCATTTATGGTTCTTCCCTGGACGGAACGGATGTGTGCGTCCGACTGGAAGGTTATATGGCTGCGGAAAAAGGTGGCAAGGACGGCTGGAAAATCGAGAAGTGCTACTTGGTAGAACCCGGCAAGGAAATCCAACTGATAATGCGTGGCCCTTTCCTTATCTGCGATGGAAGCGATCAGCGGATCAAGAGCCTTTCTGAGATTGATCGTCACATGCTCCATGACAAGTATTACTTC
>JAZQXK010000027.1:0-3745 GCA_045632785.1 Faecousia sp. | reverse complement strand
TTTGGCGAAATCGAACTGCCCTAGGCAATCCCTCCGGCTCGCCTTCGGCGACCCACCTCCCTTTACACAAGGGAGGCTTTGGTGCCCAGCAACCTTAGAAAGACAAACCAAAATTTACATTCATATACATCACAAAATTACAGGAGGACTTTTACTATGGATTACACCTACGCCAGATATGCCGCAGAGAAGGCCGCAGAGCTTCTCGCCATTGACAGCCCCACCGGCTTTACCCGCAATGCCGCTGCCTGGGTCAAGAACGCCTTTGAAGAGCTGGGCTGTGCCGCCAAGTTCACCCGCAAGCACGGTGTCCTCATCGACTTGGGCGGCAAGGATGAAAACGACGCCCTTCTGCTGGCTGCCCACACTGACACCCTGGGCGCTATGGTTGCCGAGGTCAAGGGCAACGGCAGACTGCGCCTGACTGCTCTGGGCGGCATGAGCGCCAACAATGCCGAGGCAGAAAATGTCCGGGTCTACACCAGAGAGGGCAAGGTCATTGAGGGCACTTGCCAGCTTTGCAACGCCTCCGTCCATGTCAACGGCGATTACCGCACCACCCAGCGCTCTTTTGACACCATGGAAGTGGTTCTGGATGCCAAGGCAGACAGCGCCGAGGATGTAAAGACCCTGGGTATTCAGGTGGGCGACATGGTCTGCTTCGAGCCCCGCACCCGCATTACCGAGTCCGGCTACATTAAGAGCCGTTTCCTTGACGACAAGCTCTCCGTGGGCATCATTCTGGGCTTTGCCAAGTATATCAAGGACAATAAGATCGAACTGCCCCGCCGGGTCTATGTCCATGTAACCGTTTACGAAGAAGTGGGTCACGGTGGCAGTGCTTCCGTTCCGGAAGGTGTTACCGAAGCCATTTCCGTGGATATGGGCTGCGTTGGCAACGGCCTGACCTGCACCGAGCGGCAGGTTTCCATCTGCGCCAAGGATTCCGGCGGCCCTTATGACTACGAAGTGGTGGGCAAGCTGATCGCCGCTGCCAAGGCAGAGGGCGCAGACTATGCCGTGGATGTTTACCCCTACTACGGAAGCGACGTGGAAGCCACCTTGCGTGCAGGCTATGACATTCGCCACGGCCTCATCGGCGCAGGTGTCTATGCTTCCCATGGCTACGAGCGCAGCCATCTGGACGGTGTATATAGCACCATCAAGGTTCTCAAGGGCTATCTGGGGGTATAAGTCTGCCCTCCGGGGCAAATGGAAATCATGCGCCCCGGTGCATTACCTGGAAAGAAGCTAAATTTCAATTTGTCGAGCAGATTGCCCATAGGCGACTGTAGGGTGGGGGCATGCCCCCGCCCTACATTGGTGCATCCAAAACAGCTCTACAAACCAAAATTTACAGGCCTCTGAACGAGCGAAAAAATCTTTCTTCCCCTTCTGCCTTTCCCTATGTTTTGCCCCCCTGACCATGCTACACTGTAACCACGGAGGAACCCCCCATGAACGATGCATATTATATGTCCCTGGCTCTGGAGCTGGCAAAGGAAGCCGCTGCAGAGGGTGAGGTTCCTGTAGGCTGCGTGATTACCCTGGGTGACCGGATCGTTGGCAGAGGGCGCAACCGCCGGGAGAAAAACCGCAACGCCCTGTGCCACGGAGAACTGGAAGCCATTCATGAAGCCTGCACCACCCTGGGCGGCTGGCGGCTGTGGCAGTGTACCCTCTATGTGACCTTAGAGCCCTGCCCCATGTGCGCCGGTGCGATCATCAACGCCCGGATTCCCAGAGTAGTCTTTGGTGCGAAGGATCAGAAGGCCGGGGCTTGTGGGTCGGTCTGCAATTTATTTGAGGAACGGTTTAACCATCACCCCAAGGCAGAAAGCGGAGTTCTGGAGGAAGAATGTGCCGAAGTTCTCAAGGCGTTCTTCCAGGAATTAAGGGTACGCTTACCCCAAAGGCCCAAGTGGAAAAAGCCGAATCAGACCATGGGATAAAGGCGAAAAATTCCAGCGGAACGGATGAAACCGGAGTGGCAATCAAGGGATAAATTCCTGTTTAGCTTACGAACTTATGGGTTGCACTGGTGCGGCAGCACCCAAGGCTCCTTTGTGCAACGGCCCAGGCCGGCTTCTCTTGGCCTTTGGCCAATTCACCTTCAGGGAGCTGTCACGCGAACAGCGTGACTGAGGGATTGTGCAGCAGGAATTTCCGTTCTAGTTAGCATTTTGGCGAAATCGAACTGCCCCAGGCAATCCCTCCGGCTCGCCTTCGGCGACCCACCTCCCTTTACACAAGGGAGGCTTTGGTGCCCAGCAACCATAGAAAGATAAACCAAAATTTACGGTTTCACTGTCCACTTTCCACTGTCAACTGTCAACTGATTCTGCATCTTCCCTTTGCCCTGATTTTGCTTCCCTTGGGAAGTACTTACAAAAAGATCACGGGGCTGTAGCTTCGGCGGTTCATCCGTCCGCGGCACAGCCCCGGTTTTTTATCCCCAAAAGAACAGGAGGCATCCCATTTGAACACATGGCAGCACCGTATTCGCTTAACCTGCATCAGCGTCTTGCTCCTTTCCATGGTATTGCGCCTGACCGGGTCAGCGGCAAACCTCCACCCGGAGAAAAAGGAAAATGTAGCTTCCTTTATCCTGTATCTGCAAACCGGGAAGCATGCACATTTCTCTCCCGCTCCCACCGCTGCCCCGGAAACCGCCCCGGAGCCGGAGACCGTACCGCCCCCGGCAACAGAGCCACCGGAGAAGCCTCTGTCTTTCTCCCAGGAGGATCTGGACAAGCTTTCTGTGAAGTACGGGGGACAGTACCGCCCGGAATTGGACACACTTCTGCAGAAACCGGTGCTGCCCGATCTCACCGGACAAGCTCCCACTGTTTTGATCCTCCACACCCACGCTACGGAAAGCTACACCCAAGCCCCCGGCTGGGAATATGAGGACTTAGGAAACTACCGCACCCTGGACGAGAACCACAATATGCTCCGGGTGGGGGCGTTTTTGGCAGAGCTTTTGCGGGATGCGGGGATCTGCGTGCTTCATGACAAGACCCTTCACGATTACCCCTCCTACAATGGCTCGTATAACCGCAGTCTGGCTACGGCAAAGACCTATTTGGAGGCCTACCCCTCCATTCAAATGGTAATCGATGTCCACCGGGATGCCATTGAGGATGGAGAAGGGCGGCAGCTTTCCACCGCTTTTGAGGTGGATGGGGAAAGCAGCGCCCGGATCATGCTGGTGGTGGGCACAGACGAAGGTGGACTCCCCCACCCCGGCTGGCAGGACAATCTCTCCTGGGCGCTGAAGCTGCAGGCAGGTATGGAGCGGCTGTATCCCGGCCTGCCCCGCACTCTGTCCTTGCGAAAGGAGCGGTTTAACCAGCACATCACCCCCTGTTCCCTTCTGGTGGAGGTGGGCACGGCGGGAGATACTCTTGAACAGGCCCTAAGGGCTGCGGAGGGGTTTGGGGAAACTCTGGTATGGCTGGTGAAAGCAGGAGGCGGTTGAGTGGATACAGAAAGGCAGTACATTGGGGTTGTCGTTCTTAATGCACCCTTCGGGTGCAATTCATGCGGTCACGCAATTCATGCCACAAGGCAATTCATGTTCCTCAGGCACAATTCATCCTTATAAATTTTGGTTTGTCTTTCTAAGGTTGCTGGGCACCAAAGCCTCCCTTGTGTAAAGGGAGGTGGGTCGCCGAAGGCGAGCCGGAGGGATTGCCTAGGGCAGTTCGATTTCGCCAAAATGCTAACTAGAACGGAAATTCCT